>CAMCSI010000007.1 GCA_945877885.1 Chlamydia trachomatis | reverse complement strand
AATCCCCTTTTCTACATAGTTAGAAAAGCAACACTCATACGATAGGGGTAAAATATTTAAAGCTCTCCAAGCTCCCACATTTTTTTCAAGTTTAGCAAGGGTTTGAACACTACCGCCGTGGGTATGATCACAAAAAATCATATAGATTTCCCCATTATGCCAAAATAGTCTTGGATCGGTTATTTTTGTCATCCCATCTTCTTTTTTAGGCAAAAGTTGAACCATCTTTTCTACTTGAGCAAAATTTTCATCAAGCTCGGTAACCATAATCACATTTCTTCTCTTTCCTTCAAATTTTAAATTTAAATATTGCCAAAAATTTCTTGCCTTTGCCCTTGTTACAACTAAATAACGGTCTCCTAAAGAGATTACCCCAGGATTATAGGGTCTAAAATCAGAAAGGGGAACATCTACAATTTCATCTATGACACTAACTCCTTCTTTTATTACCGAAAGAGGAAGCTCACGACAGCGGTGAATAAATAGCGCATAAAATCCTGTACATACGATTAGAAATAAAAAGACCTTCCTACTCATGCTAATCCTTTGCCCGTTTCATACTTTCAATCAGATCATTTCTTGAAATTCTTGCCATTTTATTTGTGACATCATCATCTCCATAAAAAACCAAATAGTCATCGCCATCTCGTACTAAAGTGGTTGGGAAGATAATTTTATGAAAATTATTATACACAGATTGTCCAATAATTGGCCCAGTACTTCTTCTAAGCACTTGAAAAGGAGGGTCTTTTGAAAAGGTATAGCCCTCAAAAAAGTAGGCATCCACCTTTTTACCAGTTAATTTTCGATTGGTTGGATAGACATAATGATAAAGGGTGATCCACTCACCAAGCTCTTCATCAAATATAGGGGGAGTTGATCCTCTTGATGGGCCCAGGTCGCTGAAAAATGTATTATTAGATCTATATGTTATGACCGCCTTCCCAGAATCAGGATCGGCTTTTAAAATCACATGCTCTGGTTCCATTAGATAGACAAAAAAAAGCTCCCCATTTTCCACAAAAGGCATCCAATTTTTTTCAAACCCCTTTTGTACAAGCCCTTTTTGGTAAAATTCCTCTCCTTCCTCAAAAATAATGGGAACATCAGTTGTAACGTTCCAAAGATTATCTATTTTTTCAAGTTTTGCAAGATATAAGCTTGCAAAGGAATTTAATCGATCAGGACTATTTTGTTGCCTACAATAAATCATATAAATAGCTTCTTTCACCTTCACTAATCTGGCATCAATATATTGAATCTCTCCCTGATTCTGATTTTCTAAAGATCTATATTCAGTTTTCTCTTGGCTAGTTTCTTTAAAATTCTTATCTAACTCACCAATAATTAAACCTTTAATATTTCTTTTTAAAAAATATTTTTTCCAAAGAGAATCTAAAAATGAATCCCCTCGTCTACGAGAAACAAACAAATATCCCTCATCATGAGGCAAAATTCCAGCATTAAACGCTTTATAGCCTCTAATTTGCACAGGCTTGATCGCTTTAATTATCTCAACCCCTTGAGCGTAAGGTGTTTTAGGTATTATTGTTTCAGCATGACTGGTAATAAAAATATAAATAGCAATCACTACCAGCGAAAAGCTGATGATTTTGATCTTCATATTACCTCAAAAAGGAAGTAGAGTAGCAGATTGTAGATGAAAAGGTAAAGAAAATACTCCACCTCATTCATTATCACTTGCGTAAAAGGGATTTTTTTTATAATATATTTCCTGTATTCAATACTGCAGAGGTATACCAATGACAAAACTAGCCATTTCAGAAGGCATTTACAAAGATCTACTTGATTTTATCAAAAAAAATCGTAACGTTGATCTCATCACTACCTACCTCTCATTTCTTGAGATGAAGCACAATTTAAGTCCTGTTGTCTTCATGAAAGAGAAAAAGATTTTTTTAAGTCAGGATCATCTGGTAAAGGCTCTTGAAAAAGAGAATAAGCTTTATCGTGAAACAACGATCAAAATCCAGCTTGGGAAAAAAAGTGTTAACGAAGAAAGTAAAAAAATTTACATCTGTCCTTACTCAGGCAAAGTATTTGCTGATAACACTCACCCTAATCCTCAAGATGCAATCTATGACTGGGTCTCAAATTGCCCAGAAAACACAGAGAGAAAAGATGGAATTCGTGTAAAAAAATTTTATATCTCTGAAGATCCTGAAGTGATTAAAAATTATATTACCCCTCAAAGCGCTGAACTTTCAAAAACAGTTTTCTCTTCTGTAGTAACTGGTAAACTGTTTAATAGCAAAAAAGGTGTAATCCAAGATTTACTTGAAAACCAAATCAAATCTATCCCTATGAAGCAAGTAACAACGCAAAATAGATTTGAGTTGCATGATGATTTCCTACAATTTTTAGAAAGCAACTTAGAAGATTCTAAGGTTTCTTCCTTTGTTGAAACCCTATCTACTCGTGATGAGTTTACAAAATACATCACAAAATGGATGGAAGATTCTGAAGAAGAAGAAGCAGAAGTTGTAGAGGCTGAGGAAGAAAGCAGCGTCGACGATTAATAAGGCGTATACTTATGTCGCAATCCATAGTTTGTAATTTAGAAAACATGCATTTGTTTGCAATAGAGATAGCCTCTACCTTAAGAGCTGGGGATATTGTAACTCTTTCAGGGGATTTAGGCGCCGGAAAGACAACTTTTACAAAAATGCTGTGTAAAGCTCTTTCCATTAACTCCATTGTTTCTAGCCCAACCTTCACCTATTTAAATATCTATGATGAAAAGGTGGCACACTTTGACCTTTACCGCTTAAAAAGTGGAGAGCATTTTTTTGCTTTAGGGTTTGATGAATTTTTAGGGGGTGAGTATATCGCCATCATTGAGTGGCCAGAGATCGTTATAAATGAATTAACTGGAAATATTATTTCCTTAACTTTTACACATCATCATCAGGGACGAAAGGTAACAAGAAATGACGCAATACACATTTGATAAATGTACGTTTATCCGATCGGCCACAAGTAAAGAGCACTACCCCAAAGAGGATTTCCCAATCATTGTGTTTGCTGGCAGATCAAATGTGGGTAAGTCCTCTTTAATCAATCACTTATTTTCTTCAAAAAACCTAGCTCACACCTCCACAGTCCCTGGTAAAACCGCTCTTATTAATTACTTTTTAATTCATGATAATCTATTCTTGGTAGATTTGCCTGGCTATGGCTTTGCAAGAAAAAGCAAATCTGAGCAAAATGAGTGGATGGGGTGGATTTCAGAATTTATTGAAGAGAATTTAGACCGCATTATTTTCACTATCTTGATCGATAGTAGACATCCCCCTTTTCCAAAAGATATAGAATTACTACAATGGTTAAAATCTAGAGACAAAAAACCACTTGTAGTCTTTACTAAGACTGATAAACTAAAGGGAAAGGAAAGAAAAAAACTAAAAGAACTTCCTGAAATTCTTGAGGGGTGTAAAACTGTTTTATACTCGACAAAAGATTATTCTGGAAAGAAAATATTGATCAACATCTTAAAGGAAGCATTAGAACATGGGCTTAATTAAAACAGACACTCTTATTTGTCTTGACTGTGAAACTACAGGTCTTGATGTAAATAACGATGAAATCATTGAAATTGCTATTGTTAAGTTTACTTTTGAAAAGGAACTTGGAAGTCTTGATTATCTAATTGACCCAAAACGTCCTATTCCACCTGAATCCATCGCCATTCATCACATAAGCGATGATATGGTAAAAGGTAAACCTTTTATCGAAGATGTGTTAGATGAGGCTGTAAATTTAATTGGTAAATATCCAATTATGGGTCATAACGTTGGATTTGATATTCAAATGATTGAATCAGCTTTGCGCCGCCTTAATCATTCAAAATCTCTTACTTCCAATCCTGTGATAGATACATTAAGACTTGCAAGACTTTACGGCGAAAGTCCAAAAAATTCGCTAGAGGTTTTAAGGGAGCACTTTAACATCCCAGAGGAAGGAGCTCATAGAGCTATGAATGATGTGGTAGTAAACATCAAAGTATTTGAAAAATTAGCCGTAGGTTTTAAAACCACGGAAGAAATGCTAAATAGATTAACAAAACCTGTGGCCATGAAAGCCTTCCCTTTTGGCAAGTATAAAGGATATTTTTTCAAAGAAATTCCAATCGATTACCTTCATTGGGCAGGACATCAAAATTTCGATGAAGATCTTCTATATTCCATCAATCAAGAGAGAAAAAAAAGACGTAAACAAAAGCCTTTTTTTGAATCCACAAACCCTTTCAAAGATTTATAGTTAAAGAAGTCTATTGTGTTATATGAACTAAGTGGCTAGTATTTTCACTTTAGCAAGAAGGGACCACTTTATAAGATTATGCAGAAAACTCGAGACTTTAAAACCCTTACCACGCTTCATCTAAAGAATAAAAAAGTATTAGTACGGGTTGATTTTAACGTTCCTATGGATGGGGGCAAAATCACCGATGACTCTCGCATTAAAGCCTCTTTATCCACTATCAAATACATATTAGAATCAGGTGCCTCATGCATATTAATCTCCCATCTTGGAAGACCTGGCGGCCGCTTTGTCCCTTCTTTATCGGTTGCACCGATTGCAAAACACCTTTCTAAACTTCTAGAAATGGAGGTACAGATTTCATCTGCTGAATTTGGAAGCCACACAAAAAAACTCGCCGATAGATTAAGGCCAGGTGATCTTCTACTACTTGAAAATATACGATTCCATCCGGGAGAAGAAAATCCTGAAAAATATCCAGAATTTATCGACTATCTAAGCGATCTTGCCGACATTTACATAGCAGATGCATTCGGCTGTCTACATAGAAATCATGCCTCAATCACCTACCTTCCAAAAAAATATGAAATAAAAGCGGTAGGTTTTTTAGTTGAAAAGGAGGTTTTAGTCCTAGATAATCTTTTAGGACAAGCTGAACACCCTTTTTATGCAATTATTGGTGGGGCAAAAGTATCTACAAAACTTGGCATCTTAGAATCACTTTTAGATAGAATTGATGGCTTAATTTTAACAGGGGCTATGGCTTTTACGTTTCTTCACGCCCTAGGTTATAAAACAGGGAATTCGCTTGTCGACCATGAGCATATCGATATGGCAAAAAACATCATGAAAAAGTGCAAGTCCCGCGGAATCAACCTTCACCTTCCTGAAGATATTATTATCACTCAAACCCTATCGGATGAAGCTGAAACCGCCTTAGTCTCCATAAAAGAAGGGATCAATGATGGTTACTTAGGTGCTGATATTGGACCAAGAACCATTGCTGAATTAAAAGAAATTCTTAAAAAAGCAAAAACTATTTTTTGGAATGGCCCATTTGGGGTATTTGAGCTAAAAGCCTTCCAACATGGAACCTTAGAAATGGCAAGCTTTCTCTCTGAAAGTAAAGCTATGACTATTGTAGGAGGAGGCGATACCGCGCATGCAGCCCATTTGATCCCAAAATGGCAAAAATTTACCCATATATCTACAGGTGGGGGCGCAACCCTTGCATTTATCGAAAAAGGAACCCTTCCCGGCCTTACTGCTTTAGATAATACTTACTAATTTTAGAAGCGTTTGAAAATAGCTTGATTATTAAGTGAAATGAGATATACTATTTGTACGTAGTAAGAGCCTATATCTTCCTACAGGGTAACAACTCTATATTAGAGAATATTTTGAAGATTAGAATAAAAAATTCCCCTTCTTTCCCGTATTTATCGCCACTCGATGTTGTTATGACCGAAAACAAATCTTTTTTTTACAAAAAACCATTTATCCCTACAGGTTCTCATGAATAATGAAAATGTGTTCAAGAATATGCACCCCTTAAAGCGTCTATTTTGGCCAATTTTACGATCTGAACATTCTAAATTCCTACCCATGTTAATCATTTATTCGTTGGTAGTTTTCAATTATAGTTTATTAAAAACGATAAAAGATGCACTAATTGTTACCGCCAAAGACTCTGGGGCTGCAACTATCCCCTTTATCAAGGTATGGGCGATTTTACCCATGGCATTACTTATCACCTTAATCTACACCCGTCTTTCCAATCGTTATGACAGAGAAAAAGTATTTACCATCATCATGTCAGGCTTTTTAGTCTTTTTCTTCGTATTTGCCTTTATTCTCTACCCAAATCAAGATTATTTACACCCAAATACACTTGCAGATAAATTACAAGAGCTTCTCCCGAAGGGGTGTATAGGATTAATCGCTGTTTTTAGAAATTGGACATTCACCCTATTTTATGTTCTTAGTGAGCTTTGGGGCACAATGATTATGTCCATTCTCTTTTGGGGCTTTGCAAATGAAGTCACCTCTGTGAAAGAAGCTGGTCGGTTTTATGCAATTTTAGGAGTTGGAGCAAATATTGCAACTATTTTAGCAGGTCAAGCAGGGATGTTTTTTTGTGGGAAATTCCTTCACTCTTATCTAAATATTCAAGCAGATCGATGGACATTTTCATTTATTACGATCATTTCCCTGATTATTGTAATAGGAGTTCTTACCTTATTTTTATATAGAAGATTAAACCGTTCGATAGCACCGGTTGAAGAGGAATCTACCCCTTCTAAAAAAGAAAAAAAACCAGATATGGGGTTGCGCAAAAATTTCGCTTATCTAGCTCAGTCCAATTACCTTATTTGTATTGCTTTGATCGTTTTATTCTTCAATATGGCCCTAACACTTATAGAAGTGGTTTGGAAAGACCAGGTACATCTTCTTTACCCTTATGCAGCCGATTATAGCTCATACATGGGTAGTGTGATGACCTATATTGGTCTGTTTTCCACCATTTTATCCATCTTTGTTTGTGGTCAAGTGGTAAGAAAATATGGCTGGACCGTTTCTGCTTATGTAACCCCTTTAATATTGCTCATTTCGGCAGTATTTTTCTTCCTATTTTACTTAGGTAGATCAAGCGCTTCAGCCCTAACTTTTGCCGCAGCACTAGGCACCTCGCCTTTGGTCATTGCCTCCGCTTTAGGCTCTTTTCAAAATATTTTCTCTAGAGCCTCAAAATTTACCTTCTTTGATGTTACTAAAGAGATGGCCTTTATCCCACTTAGCAAAGAATCGAAAGAAAAAGGAAAAGCTGCCATTGACGGAATTGGATCAAGACTTGGAAAATCTGGGGCATCGATCATTCATCAAGCTCTTTTAATGATTTTTGGAAGTGTGACCATGAGCGCTCCATTTGTAGGTGTCATTATCATTATGATCTTCATTGGATGGCTTATGGCTGTAAGAGCCCTTGGCGTGCTCTTTAATGCCACCTCAAAAGAAGAGGAGCCCCAAAATTTTGCATCCGATGGGCCCTTGCAGAAAGCCTAGGCCGCAAAATGAAAAATATGTTATAAAAGGAAAACAAAAAATTGTACACTTTTTTTGAAGCTAGCTCATTATGAAAAATATGTTAACTCTTTCTAACACCATTTCCTTGCTAAGAGGCCCCCTTGCCTTCTTATTTCTTTTCCAATCTGTTCAAATACGTGTTTTTGCCATCGTTGCTGCTATGATTTCTGATTGCATTGATGGATACTTGGCAAGAAAATTTAAAAATGAAACCTTTTTAGGCAAAGTGCTTGATCCTGTCATGGATAAGTTTTTTGTCTATTTTGTGATGGGGGCATTAATTGCCTCTGACACCCTTTCCATCTTTGGCTTATTTTCATTTTTAATTCGTGATATAAGCATTATCCTTTATATACTCACAACGCTGATTTTTTTCGGCAAAAAGGCCCTTGTAGTTTTACCTCCACTAAGTAGTAAAATCACCACAGCCTTGCAGTTCCTGCTTATCTTTGCCATGGTATTAGGCTATAGCCCCCCCATATTTCTCTACTGTATATTCTTCGCCCTTGCCCCTATAATCTTTACAGAGCTTCTACTAAGCACTATTTCTCAAAATAAAAAGCTCTCCCATAAATAACGCACCTTAGCCAATTAACTTCAAATTTATTAACAGAGAATCGATATCTGCAGATTTTAAACCACCCGCTCGCTTTGCTCACTAAAGAGCACAAAGCCCACAAAGGTTTAGTAAAGAGATTTTTTATCCATGTTAATAGGAATGGAAAATACATTATGATTATAAGTTGTTTCAAAAGATGGCTATTGTCTTTCTTTGTGCCTTTGTGTTTAATTTTGTAAATCATCTAGTATTTTTCTTGCATCTATGAAAAAAAGAAGATATGATTGTGTATTAATTTTTTAATGGAGAGTTCCCATGTCACAAAATAATGAATCGATTTTCCGTTACAGCATTAAACGATTTATAGGTACCTTTGCCACTTTAATCGGTATCTTAATAGCTTTATTTGCCTTTTCCACCTTTGTCGGATTTGCGTTAAAAAACGTACCTGATATACAGGAAAATTTTTTACCGGTAAAAGTTCAACCAAATCAAATGGGTGATGTCTCTTTATTTAAAAAGGATAGAAATTTAATCTTACAAATTGATATTGAAGGTGTTATTGGTATTGATAGAAAGACTGAAAATACATCTGCAACATTACAAAAAATATTGAAACAGCCTCATTTACAAAGAATTAGCATGGATAAGGTGAAAGGGCTTTTTATTAAAATCAATTCAAGAGGCGGATCTGCTTCTGAATGTGCAGAGATGTATCAAGATCTAATGAGCTTTAAACAACAATATAATTTGCCTATTCATGTGTGGATTTCTGATGTGTGTGCCTCAGCTGGTTATTACCTTGCTTGTAGCGGGGATTATATTTCAGCACAATCGACCACAATGATTGGATCAGTGGGGGTGTTTTTCCCTCCTCAATTTAACTTTTATAATCTTATGCAAAAAATTGGCGTGGAAGCAATGATTGTAAGTGCTGGGAAAAATAAAATCCCTTTTCCAATGTTTACTCCACTTGTAGATGGCACTAATTCTTACAAAGATATTATCAAAATTGGAAACGACGTTTACGAAAGTTTTATCACAGTAGTTGATAGTGCAAGAGCCCCTCATGGTCTTACTAAAGCTAAACTTATTGAATATGGTGCAGCCGTCTATGGAAGCGCCGATGCTCAAAAATTAGGGTATGTAGATGCAGCAAATACTCGATATTTTGATGCATTAAGCCATATGAAAAAGAGCTTAGAATTAGATGATAACACCCAAGTTATTAGTTTTGTGCAAAAAAAGGCATTTTATGAGAGCTTAAGAAACACCTTGGAAAATAAACTCTCCTTTTTCTTTGGTACTAATCAAGCCACTGAGCTCCCTTTTACACTAGAGGCTCCACTTTATCCTAATCAATTATGAAAAAAATCTTCATCGTCGATGCTAGCAACTACATATTTCGCTCCTATTATGCGATACGAAATATGTCCAATAGCAAAGGGGTCGCTACAAATGGTTTATACGGATTTATTCGTTCGATTTTAAACATTAAGAAGGATTTTAATCCAGATTACATGGCAATTGTCTTTGATGGCCCGAGAAATAAAGCTTCAAGGCTTGCCATCTATCCTGAATACAAGGCTCATAGAGAAAAGGCGCCTGATGATTTATATCCACAAATTACTTTATCTAAAGAATTTTGCAGGGCATTTAACCTTCCCATTATTGAACTAGATGGTGTGGAGGCAGATGATGGAATAGGGGCTGTTGCACGTTTTGCAAAAGTCCAGGGTCTTTCCTCCTATCTTTGCTCCTCTGACAAAGATCTTTGCCAGCTGATTGATGATCATACGTTTATTGTACAAACTTATAAGGATAATCAAATTATAGATAAAGATGAGGTGGTCAAAAGATATGGGATAAGAGCTGACCAATTTATCGATTATCTTGCAATAGTTGGCGACTCCTCAGATAATATCCCTGGAATAAAGGGGATGGGACCTAAAACTGCAGAAAAGCTTCTAAATGAATTTGGAACGTTAACAAATCTTCTTAACAATACACAATCACTTTCCAATAGGAAACAAGGTGAAAAAATTCAAAGCGAAAGAGCCAATGCTGAAATTAGCTATAAGCTTGCCACCATTGATACAGACCTAGATATTCCAAAAGAACTCTCTTTTTATAAAGTAGTTGACCCTGATCTTTTAGCCCTTAAGACCTTTTATGAATCGATGGAATTTAAAACACTGCTTAAGGAATTAGGCTCATCTCTTCCTTCCCCCCCAAAGCAAACTAGTACCTACGCTCTTATCAATGATGAAGGTGCCTTAAAATCCCTTGTAAAAAACCTTAAAACCGAAAAAAGTCTTTGCATTGACACAGAAACTACAGGCTTAGACACGATGACGGCCGATCTCATCGGAGTAGGCTTTGGATGTAAAGAAGGGATCACCTTTTATATCCCTTTAAATGGTGCTATTAAAAAAGAGGTAGTAATCAAAGAAATATCACCCCTTTTTGATGGAAGCATCTCCTTTTTTGGTCATAATATCAAATATGATATGCATATTCTAAGTAGAGCCGGGCTAAAGATTAAAACGGTTGATTTTGATACGTTACTTGCCTCTTATGTATTAGATTCTCATCTAATGAACCACGGCCTTGATTTCCTTTCAGAGAAATATTTTGGCGTTAACAAAGTTGCCTATAAGGATCTTGTCCCCTCTGGCAAAGGAAACACTTTTGCAGACGTTCCCTTAGAAGATGCCTGTAATTATTGCTGCATGGACGTTGACTATACAATCAAGTTAAAAAATCTATTTAAAAAGCAAATCCATGATAAAAATTTTGATTCACTCTATTACAACATAGAGTTACCTCTTTTACCCATTCTCTTTTCTATGGAAGAGCATGGTATTTATATAGATACCGACTATCTTGCCGAATATAGCATAGTGCTTGCTGAAAAAATTCAGCAAATTTCTGAAAAGATTTACGCCCAAGCGGGCAAAGAATTTAATATTAATTCGCCAAAACAACTTGCAACCATCTTATTTGAAGATCTTGGCATCCGCTCTTTGAAGGAGACTAAAACTTCTCATAGTACAGGGGCCGATGTTTTAGAAGCCCTAGAACATGACCACCCTATTATTCCGATGATCCTTTCCTATCGTACCTTAGAAAAACTTCGTTCAACCTATGTAGACGCCCTGCCCAAAGTGGTAAATGAACGCACAGGAAGGATCCATTGTACCTTTAATCAATCAGGTACTGTAACCGGTAGGCTCTCATCTTCTAGCCCAAACTTACAAAATATCCCTGTTCGAGGTGAGGAAGGAAAAAAGGTGAGAAAGGCTTTTATGCCTCAAAAAAAGGATTGGGTATTCCTCTCCCTTGATTATTCTCAAATAGAACTTCGTATCCTTGCCCATATGTCTGGAGAAAGGGCTTTAATCGATGCATTCAACGATGATAGAGATATCCATACAGAAACAGCTGCTGGGGTCTTTAACGTCCCCTATGACCAGGTAACAAAGGATATGCGCTATAAGGCAAAAGCAGTCAATTTTGGGATCCTCTATGGTCAAAAGCCCTTTGGCCTTGCTAAGGAGCTTGGAATAGATATTAAGGCCGCAAGAGTCATTATTGATACCTACTTTAAAAAGTACCCTAAAGTAAGAGATTTTATTGAATTTTTAACTCTTCAAGCAAAAACAGAGAAAAAATCGGTCACTTTACTGGGAAGAGAGCGCCTTTTACCTGATATTGATAGCTCAAATTTTGCGGTAAAAGCAGCAAATGAACGTTTTGCCGTAAATGCCCCAATTCAAGGATCTCAAGCAGATATTATCAAAATCGCCATGATAGAGATAGAAAAACGCATTCTTAAGTCTCAGATGAAGAGTTACTTAGTGCTACAAATTCATGATGAATTAATATTTGAATGCCCAAAAGATGAAGTTAAGATTTGTGAAAAATTGGTAAAAGAGGCTATGGAGAACGCTTATTTGCTCTCTGTACCATTAAAAGTGGATGTTTCGGTTGGAAAAAATTGGAGTGAGTGCTAATATAAAAGTAATAGGGGTCACTGGAAGTGTTTCCTCTGGCAAGAGCACCCTACTGAGAGCTCTTGAGAAAATGGGTGTATCTACCCTTTCTGTAGATACAATTATTCATAACCTCTACAACACTAACGAAGAGCTTATTAATAAAATACATGGATTATTAGGAGATGATATCCTGACAAATACGAAGTTAGATAAAAAGAAAATAGCAACAAAAGTTTTTGATGATAAAACACTACTATTGAAGCTTGAAAAGCTTACCACCCCTTATGTCCTTGATGAAATCAAAAGATCGGCAAAGCATGAGAAAAGCCCTCTTGTAGTAGAGATGCCGCTACTTTTTGAACTCTCTTTACAAGATCTATTTGATACAACAATTCTTGTAAAAGCAGATCCAAACCTTTGTTTTTTAAGATCGGATCTCCCTGATTTTCAAAAACGAAATACCCGTTTTCTACCCGTGGAAGAAAAAGAAAGAAAAGCAGATTATACAATAACAAACAATGGCACTTTCGCCGATTTTCAAAAAAGCATCGAAAGTTTAATGGAAGGAATTATCAGATGACCGAAGATGAGAACAAAAAACCAAAAAAAGAGAACCACATGACTACAGAAATCACTGATCAAAAACCAATGGAACCAAAAAAAACTCCAAGACCTGCAAAAAAAGCCCCTACTCCACCACCATCTGCCCCTTCTGAAGTTAAAGCTTTTACCCCACCCTCATCAGAGCCAGCCCAAGAAATAAAGTCGCCAAAATCGATCCTTCTGACCCCTCCACCGCTGATCAAGCCTATGCAAAAGCCTCCAGCTCCAAAGCCTTCTGAGCCCGCTGAACCTGATATGCAAGCTGAGCTTTCTCAACATGAAGCTTCGATGAAGAAAAACCATAAAAATCGAAATAACAATAACCAGCAGAGAAGAAAAGGCGGGAATTTCCAACATAATCACAATAGACATAGAAATGACCGTGAACCTAAAGAAAGTAACTATATCGAACCTTCCTTACCTGAGCTTGCAGAAGGTGTTGAAGCTGTAACTACAAAGATTTCTGATCTTCAAAAAATGAGCTTTCAAGAACTTGTGAAATATGCTCATAGCCATGGGATTGTTTCTTTGACTAATATGAACAGATCTCAAATCGTTTGCGCTATTATAAAAGCAAAAATACCTGTTCCTGGACAAATTATTATGGCAGAGGGGTCTTTAGAAACTCTTCCTGATGGATTTGGCTTCCTTCGCTCCCCTCAATACCACTATCAGTCATCTAGCGAAGATATCTATATCTCAGCTGCTCAAATCCTTCACTATGGATTAAAGAAGGGTGATGAAATTACAGGCCCTATTCGCACTCCAAAAGATAATGATAAATATTTTGCTTTACTTCGTGTAGACAAGGTAAATAATTTAAAACCTTCAGAGATGTCTAATAGAAAAGCCTTTGTTAACTTCACTCCGGTGCACCCAACGGAACGTTTACTACTAGAAACTACAAAAGATAACTACTCTACACGTGTGATCGATCTTGTATCGCCTGTTGGTAAAGGTCAACGTGCCCTTATTGTGGCACCGCCAAAGGCTGGTAAAACCATTATCTTGCAAAATATTATTAATGGAATATCTATAAACCATCCAGAGGTAAAGCTCATGGTTCTTTTAATCGATGAAAGACCAGAAGAGGTAACAGATATGCAACGTCTAATCGGTAATAAAGGATTAGTGATTGCCTCTACCTTTGATGAGCCCCCTGAAAGACACTGCGTTGTTGCTGAAATGTGTATAGAAAAAGCAAAAAGACTTGTAGAAGATGGAGAAGATGTGGTGATTATTTTAGATTCCATCACAAGACTTGCCCGTGCATATAATACTGTTCAACCTCACTCAGGGAAAATTCTTTCAGGAGGTGTGGATGCAAATGCTATGCATAAACCAAAAAGGTTCTTTGGAGCTGCTCGAAACCTTGAAGAGGGTGGATCTTTAACCATCATAGGATCGGCATTGATAGATACTGGCTCAAAAATGGATGAGGTGATTTACGAAGAATTTAAAGGCACAGGTAACTTAGAACTTGTCCTAGACAGAAGACTTGCCGACAGACGCCTTTATCCTGCCATAGACGTCATTAAAAGTGGTACAAGGAAAGAAGATCTGCTCTATCATAAAGATGAGCTTGAAAAAGTCTACAAACTACGAGCCGCCCTTGCCGATCAGTCCCCTGCCGATGCGATGAACCTTCTTCTTTCAAGGATGAAGAAAACAAACACCAATACCGAATTCCTCCTTTCCATGAAGGACTAATAAAGTAAAAAAGGGACCTAATCAATAGATCCCTTTTCTTTTACTTTATCTAATTGTTACCATAATCATCATCATCCATATTTGGCAATTGATTCAAAAAATATTCGCCGGTAGGAGTTTCTCGTTTTGTGTTTTCTTTTGATCTTTCAGATTCACCTTCGTCAGTATTCTTGGTTTCATCTTTATATGCGACGTCATCACATTGAGGGAATATTTTAGCAAATAAATGAGCGATAGATCCAAGAGATGTCACGCCAAAAGCAATGGCTACTGCCAAAGGAACAATTGCGGCTCCTCCTGTTGCAAGAGAAATCATCGCTGTTAGTAAAGTAACCGCTAATACTCCTAGTATATGCATAGCTACGTTGTTCACTTTACTTTTTAATGCTTCCTTTTTATATTCCTCGCTTGTAAGTTTATTTCTAGGGAGTTGTTGGACAACATTTCTAGCCTCATATGATTCACAATCTGCTTGTCGAGTTATTGCACTCATATTACCATCCTTTGTTATTTATTGTTTTTTCTTATAACTTAATTATAACATAATTAATAATTTAAATCAATTATTAATTATTTCACCCATACTTAACTATCTAATTTTCAATAAGTTAGATATACTTAGATAGAGAAAATTTTAAAGGAAAAAAAATTTATCTATTACTTAGATAAGACTTTAGCTAAACCTAAAAATATGTTACCTTTATTAAATAAACACTATTTAGAAGGGTCATGGATAATTCGGAAAAAAGGGTTCTAATTCTCACTCATTCAGGCGGAGGGGGTCATCTGCAGGCTGCGATTGCAAAGCACCAGGAGCTTTTAGATGATGGGTATACCCATATCATTCAAAAAGACATCTTTATTGACTTTTTAGGCAAGCCTATTGGAGCCTCTATTCTAGGTGCTTGGAACGTTTGTCAGACCCATGGCCACATCACCTCCCTCTATTTTCTTTCTATGTGTACAAGGGGGATTGACTTTTTAGTAGGCATCCCTTTTTTCTTTCATTTGGTCATCAACCTCTATAAGTATGATATTAATACGATTATTGATACCCAGCATGTGGGGACAAAAGCCTTTATCAGGGCTATTCGTTTAATCTCTAAGTGGAAGAATAAGCAAATTTACTATGAAAAGGTGTTAACCGATTTACCCTCCCCTAAATGTAGGCACTATTTTAAACCCTTATTAAAGCTTTCGAAAGAAGATAAAAAAATTATTCATATAGCTACCACCGAGCCTGATTTTACGGGCTCAACCGAAGAGGGATTTTGGAAAAAATATACAGGCCTTTCTTTAGCTAATGTGGTTTATAAGAATTTTCCTTTAAGACGTGCTTTTAAACACTCTTATAAGGATAAAAAGCCCCTACATTTAACATTTAACACCTACACCCCCGAGCATACTCACCTTATTTGCAAATGCCTTTCTTATGGATCTATGCCCTTTAAGCGCCAAAGAAATAGCCTTAGCTTTACGTTTACTGATGAAACGCTCTCATTAATCACATTAGGGTCTTTTCCCCAAAAATCTGTACTAATTGATTATATGCTCCAATATATTGCTCAAAAAAGCCTCTATTGCAAGGAGCGAAAAGAGATCTTTTTTATTCTCGTAGGCCCGCAAAAAAGCTCCCAAAGTACTTATCTATCTATTTTAGAGGAACTTGCAAAGATAGAGCATTATCCTAAGAATTTAACTATCCTTCCTCTTGCCTTTCAAGATGATAAAAGCCTTGCCCCTTTATACTACCACTTAGATTTCATCATTGCAAAGTCAGGGGGATTAACTACCATGGAACTTCTTCAATCAGTGGAAAAAAACATATTTATTCATGATAATCCCCGCCCCATTTTCACAAACATCCTTTCTGTGCTTACAAAAAGTAGCTTTGACACTATGCCCCCATGGGAGAGAGGTAATGCTAACTTTATCATAGCCAAAAAAAATGCAAAGCTCATAACACCTGAAAGCTTTGCATCTGTTACAGAGAACTTTTTTAGTTCTGCTCTATTAAGTGTACGATAAAACTATTCCAATCTTCTCTTTCAGCAAGCATAGTTAACACCTCTGCATCGCCATTTGTAAATTCAGCAAATCTTGGAATATCTTCAAACAAGGTTGTTGCCGACTCTTTTTTTAAGCCTCTTACAATACTTCTTGTTAAGTTATCCCACTTAGTCTTTGATTTTACAATATTTTTCATATCTTTGATCAATTTAGGGTGTTTAAATACATAGGCAAGAAATTGTGTAGAGCTTACTGAGCGAAGATTTTTAGCAAGCTCTTTGAGATAGCTTGTTTTAAATAATAATGCAAAGACAGAAGTATTTCCCATAGTCCCCACAAGCTCTTCTATCACTTTTGCTTGTTGCTGGGTAACAGTTAAGGTAAATTCCCTCTCTTCATTAAACTCAGCCTGATTTTGATTATTCACCCCCTCTGCAAAGAGCAATCCACCAAACACCATAAATAGATAAAAACCATATTTTTTCATTACAATC
>CAMCSI010000006.1 GCA_945877885.1 Chlamydia trachomatis | reverse complement strand
ACCTTGATTTGAGGTTTTTGAAATCGCAGCTGTTAGTAGTGGCCAAATGCCACCTGAGAAAAAAACAATTACAGAAATTGCGATAATAAACATTTCCACCTTCACACAAAAAGCAGAGATAATCGATGCGGCATAAATGATTAAAAAGGAAAAAAACAGCCATTTTTGCACCCCTTTTACATAATGGGCAATTTTTTGCATAAATAAAGTTCCCAAAATCCAAACAACCCCAGCAAGGGTCCCAAAAGTGCCTATATGCGCAATCGAAAGGCCGAAACTATCCAATAAAAATGCCGGTAAAAAAAGATAAATCATATTCCAAGCAAATAAAAAGAAAAAGTAGATGAGGTAGAGGTTTTTTACCTGACCCACTCTAAATGCCCTTTCTATGTTATGCAAAGCTCCTAAAAAATCAAAAGGATGAATACATAGCTGTTTTCTTGTTTCTTTAAAAAACAGTAAAATTATGAATAAGTTCAACAAAGCAAAAGCGCAGCCGGCCCACATAGGCATGGCAAGAACATAGATGGGGTTTGTAAACAAAGAACTCATCTGCCCACCAGAAAAAGGGCCTACAATAAACATAAGTCCGATAATTGCTGAACCAATAGCAAAATAACGAATTTTTTCTTTCTCATTTTCACTTAAATCAACTAGAGTTGCAAGACATACCGATGTATTACCAGCGGCAATTCCTGTTATAATTCTTCCTAAAAACAAAAGGTACAATAACCCCTGATGAATAGCTACTGCGCATAGAAAGTAGCCGATGACCTCTATGAGTACTGAACCGATAAATATACTTCTTCGCCCTTTTTTATCTGAGTAATCTCCCATAATAGGCCCTACCAAAAATTGAGCAAGGGGAAATGAGGCTAAAAAAAGACCGAGCAATACCCCTCTAAAGTGCTCTGGGATGTTATGCATAATATACTCACCCCTTGGACCTAAAAAAATACCTGCAAGCACTGGAAATAAAATTGTGATGGCAAGGGTTGATATCCCAAAGGTGCTAAAGATAGCAAATAAGGTCTTATTCTTTTCTCTTATTCCAATCGATGACAAAACCTCTCTCCTTTTTTAAAAAGGCATTTGCCTTTGTAAAATGTTTACATCCTAAAAAAAATCTTGCTGATAAGGGGGAGGGGTGTCCTGCTTTTAAAATCAAATGCCCTTTATCTTTTATAAAAATCTCTTTTTCCTTCCTTTTAGCGCTATTTCCCCATAATAGAAAGACAATTTTTTCCTCTTTCTCCCAAAGAATTTTTAGCACCTCATCGGTAAACCTCTCCCATCCTTGATTTTTGTGAGATAGCGGGGCCCCTTCCTCTACAGTAAGAATTGTATTAAGTAAAAACACCCCTTGCTTTGTGAGGGTGATAAGGTTTTCGGCAGGCATTGCTGTATCTGATTCAATCTCCTTATAAATATTTTTCAATGAGGGGGGAGTTTTTTGATGGGGGTGTACTGCAAAGGCGTGGCCGGTTGCCATATCTTTTGTATGATAAGGGTCTTGTCCCACAATTACCACTTTAACCAACTCAAGCGGCACCTGAGAAAAGGGGGCAAACACCTCTTCTTTTTTAGGAAAGACTTGTTTAACCGCTCTTTCTTTGGTCAAAAAAGAGCAAAGTTTTTTGAAATAAGGCTTTGTAACCTCTTTATCAAGTGTTTTCTTCCAAGAAGTTTCAATTTGTTTATATTCCATCATCTAGACAAGTATTTAGAAGACTTAAATTTTCGTCAACCTTGTTTTTAATTCCGTTAAACCCTTTACCAGAGTGGATTTCACTCTATTTTCTATCAACACCCTTTATAGTAAAGTCTATTGTGTAAAAGTTGTTGATAACTTGTGCACAAGTCGATCAAAAGTTTTCCTTTGTTCATAAAACCGCTGTTATAAACAAGTTTTGTGCAGCTTATAAACAACACCCCTCATTGGGGGAATAATGCCTTATAAACAAATCCACACCACCTGAAGAAGAAGAAAAATTTAAAAATAGTTTATTCTTTCTCTTTCTTTGTGGATAATGTGTTTATGAATGATCTAAAAACCCCCTCAATAACCTCTCTTTTGTTTGCTACAAACGAAGGTATTCTTTCCTCTATTTTTGCATCGGCCCTGTTCCCATGGGAGTTAAGAGAGCTTTTGTTTGAAAAAATTATGAAAGAGCTTAAATTTACCCCATTTACCTACCCTCATGTTTACTTAAAAAATGAAAGGCAGATTTATCTAGGAAATAATGTTCAAATTGATCCAGGTGCACTGATTGAAGGCCCTTGCTATTTAGGAGATAATGTTCGCATTGGGCATAATGCGCTTATTCGACCAGGAACTTTTTTATCTTCAAACGTTCATATTGGTCATTGTAGTGAGATTTCAAGAAGTATATTCCTTGAAGGGGCAAAGGCGCCACATTTTAATTATGTTGGAGATTCTGTGATTGGCAAAGAGGTTAATTTAGGAGCTCATGCAACCCTTGCGAACCTAAGATTGGATAAAAAGCCGATTGAGATCCTCTTTCAAGACAAACGCATCCCAACCGGTAGAAATAAAGTTGGCTCTTTTGTAGGGGATTATTCCTCTATTGGCTCTCTTGCGCTTTTGAATCCAGGGACAATTATTCAGAAGAATACTAATATTTTGCCATTAACTACACATAAGGGGTTTGTATAATGAGTCTAACAACCCTTCTTCGTTTGCAAAAAACGATCGAAAAGGAAATTGATGCCTATATTAGCGGATTGGAAAAGAACCCGCTGGCTCAATCAATGAATTACTCTCTTTCTTCTAAGGGAAAAAGACTCCGTCCTTTATTAGTGCTTTTGATGGCAAAATCTATTGGAAAAGGTTTTGATGTTTCAAAAAGTGCTTTAGCGATAGAATTATTTCATACAGCCTCACTTATAGCCGATGATTTGCCATGCATGGATGATGATGATGAGCGAAGAGGGAAAGCCTCACTACACAAAGCCTACAGCGAAAGCACCGCCCTTTTAACAAGCTATGCTCTTTTGACGGAGGGGTTTTCACAACTTAGCAAAAGTGGAGATCTATATTATCAAAACGGGTATGGTTCACTCTCTGAATCAAATAAACGCGTTAAGATCGCCCTGGAGGAGACGACCAAACTTTCTGGACCCAAGGGAGCAACCCTGGGTCAATATTTCGATATAGAGGAGGTAAAGGCCATTTCTGAGCAATACTTTGAGAACTTATACTACCTAAAAACAGGAACACTTTTTCAAGGTGCTTTTACACTAGGTTATATTTTTGGAGGAGGGGACTTAGGTAAACTTCCTCTTATCGAAAAACTATCCAAGCATTTGGGGTTTGCTTTTCAAATTAGAGATGATCTAGAAGATATGGATAAAGAGGAACAGAGCTTTTCCCGCTGCTTTGGAGAAAAAATCTCTATTGATCGATGTGAAAAAGAAATCGAGGGTTTTTTCAAAGCCCTCGATTTATTAGATTTAGACAATAAACCTTTTATACAAATGATTAACTTTCTTTTCCAGAAACAGATGTGCCAAATTTCTCAGCATGTGCCTTTGTAATTAATGACTCTAATTCTTCTAAAAGAACAGGATCCTCAGAAAGTTCTTTTTTAGCAGCCTCTCTTCCCTGAAACTTTTTACCATTAAAGGCAAGCCAAGGCCCTTTTTTCTCAATTTGGCCCCCTTCAATGCCAAGGTCAACCAATGCGCCTGTTCTTGAGATTCCTTCGTTAAACATGATATCAAACTCAGCTACTCTAAACGGAGCGGCCATTTTATTTTTTACAACCTTTACTTTCACATGAATTCCCTGATCTATATTATCAGGACCTGCAATAGTTGCCATTCTCCTAATATCTAAACGAATAGAGGAGTAGAATTTAAGCGCGCGCCCCCCTGTTGTTGTTTCAGGACTACCAAACATCACCCCAATTTTCTCCCGTATCTGGTTAATGAAAACAGCACAAGTATTTGACTTAGCTAGGGTTGATGTGAGCTTTCTTAGAGCCTGAGACATAAGCCTTGCTTGAAGACCCACATGAGTGTCACCAATTTCCCCAGCAAGTTCGTTTTTTGGGACTAAAGCGGCCACAGAGTCAATAACAATTACATCCACAGCCCCTGAACGAGCAAGAGTTTCAGCAATATTTAAGGCATCTTCCCCGCTATCTGGCTGAGAGATAAGCAAATCATCAGTATTTACACCAATACGTTTTGCATAAGCAAGATCCAGCGCGTGTTCTGCATCAATATAAGCTGCAATACCCCCACCCTTTTGGCAGTTGGCTACAATATGGGTAGCAAGGGTTGATTTTCCAGAAGACTCTGGTCCAAAAATCTCCACCACACGGCCGCGAGGCACCCCACCAATACCTAGAGCAAGATCAAGTGTTAATGCCCCTGTAGAAATGACGGAAACATTATTTGCGACCCCTTTTTTTCCAAGAGACATAATAGAGCCCGCTCCAAATTGTTTCTCAATATGAGAGATAGCAAGCTCTAAGGCTTTCTTTTTCTACTCATTGTTATTATCCTTCATGATCAATCCTTTTTGTGAAAATTTAATCAAAAGAACTATAATGAAGAATAAAACAAAAAAAAAGGCTTTTTTTTACACATGGAAGAGGGAGAAAAATTTATCATAGCAGATGTGGGCGCTACTAAAGTGCTTTTATTTTTAGCAAGATATGAAACTAATGAAGCGGTTATTATTAAACAAAAAGAATACTCTTCTTTAAAATATGATTCGATAGAAGGGGTGTTATCTGTGTTTTTAGAGAGTGAAAAAAATATTTTTCAGGCGGTTATTGCTATTGCTGGCGCTGTAAAAGATCGAAAATGCCTCCCTACAAATCTTTCTTGGGTCGTCGATGCAGATCATATTGAAAAGAAATTCTCCTTTTCAAGGGTTGTTCTTATCAACGACATAGAGTTAATTGGTCACAGCTTGTCAATGTTAAAAAAAGATGATTTATTGATCCTGCAAAAGGGGGTGGAGTCCGCCTCTAAAGTAAAGACGGTAATTTCTGTGGGCACAGGGCTCGGAGAGGTTATTGTGGATGGGGATAAAATTTTGCCTTCAGAAGGGGGGCATACAGATTTTGCTTCAAATACAGAGGAGGAAATTGGTTTTTTACAGTTTATGAAAAAAAGGCATGATCATGTTTCCTATGAGCGCGTTTTATCTGGGGAGGGGCTCTTGAATGTGTATGAATTTTTTTCTGAAAGAAGAGATATTACCGCTGAAGAGATAGGTAGGGGAGAAAGTGCTGAAAGTGAGCAAACCATAGCGTTTTTTTTACAAACCCTTGGAAAAGAGGCAGGAAACCTCGCCCTTAAAACACTATCTTTTGGGGGGGTCTATCTTTATGGCGGTGTTTGTCAGAAAAATTCACTGCTTATGCAGAGGGAGGAGCTTTTACAAGGGTTTTGCGACAAAGGAAGATTCCACGCTTTATTAAAAGAGATGCCAATTTACCTAATAAAAACAGATAGAGCAGCCTTATATGGGGGTTTAAATGTGTTATTAAAAAAGGAGCAAAGCTTTAGTAAATAAAAAAAACTGTTGAAACAATAAATATTTTCCTGTATAAACGATACTTTTACAAAAAAACTACTCTGAAGGGGGCTAGAATGAAATTAAATAAAGCGGCAGGAGCGTTATTGGCTGTGGTATTATGCAACGCTAGTACACTTTTTGGAGCCGATGATAATATGGTAAGTGTGAAACCAAATGGATGTAAGGGGCCTGTATTATGTCCTACATTTTCTGTTTTAGATGATAAAGGGCCTTGCTGCCATACATGGCATGTAGATGTGGGTCTACTTTATCAGCAACCAGGTTTTTCAGGAATGCTCTCAGGGGTATCTTACCTAGGAACTTATAATGAAGGATCAACAGAAGAAACGTTTAAAGATCAAAATATTCAACCTATGCAAGAGAGTTTTGACTATTCACTAGGTCTTACTGTTTCATTAGGTCATTTAATAAATCATGATGATTGGTTGATTCTTGCAAGATTTGATTGGTTGAGTGCAAATATGACAAACAAGCATGAACAAACCAATCAATTTTATGCAGCGAACCCAAACTTCAACTTTTATGTGATGCTTGGAACTGAATGGGCTGAACAAGTTGACTATTTTACAACAGTTAACTATTCAGCAAATATGGATATTTATGCACTAGATGTTCTTTTATGCAGAGGCAGCTTCCACTCAAGATGTTATTCACTTGATCCATATGTAGGGGTAAAAGCTCTTTGGTATTATGATAATCAAGTCTCAACATACAGTGAAGCGGGTAAACCAGGAACCCTCATACTAACAAATAAAAACGTTCCAAGCTTAACGCAAACACAAGACAACTGGGGCGCAGGACCGATGTTTGGTTTTCAAGGCGAATTTCATATAACACACGGATTCTCAGTATTTTCAGATAGTGATATTGGAGTTCTTTATGGATCATCTTCAAACAGTTCAGTATCTAATTTATCAGCAGATGGAACAGCTATAGAGAATGCTCAAACTATTACTAATAGCAACCCAACAAATGGAGGTCAGCTTTATCTTCCTGTAAGATCAATTATAGGGGTAAAACTTTCTCAGTACTGCTTAAATGATGCCCATTTTATAGCTGTGAAGTTAGGTTATGATGCAAGAGTTGTGCTAACAAGCCCAAGCTATACATCAACTGTTTCAGTTAGTGGTTCAGGAGCTGTAACAACAAATGTGTCTAATGACATATTTATGACTGGTCTTTATGCTAACTTTGAGTGGAATTTCTAAAAACCCTTAAAATGTTAGTTAAAAAACCTCTTTTCCTTGATGATGTACGATTAGTACTCAGAGAGAAAAGAGGTTTTTTTTATTTGTGAAAAAGTCCTTAACTTTTTTCCCACAAGCACCTTTTAATCCTTTCACCCTTCTATCCCTGTTTGTTTATTTTTTTATTCAGATGTTGATTTACAACAGTTAACATTTTGTGGTTATACGCAAGATTCACTAAATAGCAAGAGATGAAAGAGCTTTTTTTAAACACCTTTACCAAGGTGGTTTTTTTTATTTTATTAAAAAATTCGAACTTTGTAATTAATTTTAAAAAATATCTTGTTAATTATGTGTTATATTGGTATTGGACGTCTAAGAGTGAATATACTTTTTTAAAACAAAACCCACGAGAGGTAAAAATGTTAAATGGAAAAAAAATTGCAGCGCTGTTAAGTGTTATGTTAGTAGCATTTAATTCAATGACTGCAGATAGTGTTAAACCAAATGGATGCAAAGGAGCTGTTCTTTGCCCAACTTTCCCAATCATCGGTAATATCGAAGATTGTGGATATACATGGCATGTAGATCTTGGTCTGTTGTATCAGCAGCCAGGATTTTCTGGGATGAATGCAGGTACATCCTATTCTCCTGTATTTGAGGAAACCACTGGCGGTTTCCAAAATCAAGCAATTACAAACTTACAACAATCTTTTGACTATTCTTTAGGGCTTACAGTCTCGCTTGGTCATTTAATTCAACATGATGAGTGGTTTGTCCTTGCAAGATTTGACTGGATGAATGCAACTACCACAACAGATTACGATAATCCAAATCTGTATTATGGCCCAAATGCCAATTTTAACTATGATGTACTGATTGATACAGACTGGATTAATAACTCAAGCAGTTTCAGTGAAATTAATTATAGTGCAGATATTTCAATTTATGCATTAGATGTGCTATTAAGTAGAGGAAGTTATCATTCAAAGTGTTTTTCCTATGAACCTTTTATGGGGGTGAAAGCTCTTTGGTATAATGATAGTCAAACATCAAACTACTATAGCACGACTCTTTCAACACATGGATATATACCAACTTTAGTGCAATCACAAGACAACTGGGGTGTAGGACCAATGTTTGGTTTTAATGGGGAATACCATATTACTAATGGACTTTCACTTTTTTCAGATTCTGATATTGCTATCTTATATGGTCAGTCATACAATAACAGTGTATCAAGTGTATCAGCAGGAACTGCCACGGTTACAGAGGCTCAGATAATTAGTAATAATACACAAAATGATTGTCAATATTACGTACCAGTTAGATCTATTATTGGTATTAAGTTAGACAGCTATTGCTTGGAAGATTCACATTATGTAGCAATTAAACTTGGTTATGATGCAAGAGCCGTGTTAACAGCTCCGCTAATTTTATCAACTACATCTAGTGCTTCTGGTACTACAAATGCACCAGCAACTGGTAATATAACAACAGTGATCTCTAATGATATATTCATGAGTGGATTATATGCTAACTTTGAGTGGGATTTCTAAACACCCCCTTAAAACTTAGGTATAAAAAAACCCTCCTTTAATAAAAGGGGGGTTTTTTATTTCCATAATTAGATAATTAAGATTTATTAAAGATAAAACTTGTTAATTAATAATTAATAATTTATTAGAAGACTAATTAGCAATATAGAGCGGCAAGGGATGAATAAACTATTTCAAAAGAAATTATATAGGTTAGCAGGGTTGCTTCTTCTGTTTCTTGCCCCCCTTTATGCTGATTGCGTAAAACCAAATGGTTGTAAAGGGCCAAGCTTGTGTACAAGTTATCCGATCATTGAGGGAAGTGGGGGGTATTTGGAGGTGGGGGTGCTTGCTCAGCAGATGAGAGTCTCAAATACAGATTTTGCCTATGTTATACAAAATGGAACTGCCCCCTATACAGACCAAAACCCTTATAGATCGGTGAACATGTTAAGACCACGGTTTAATGTAGATGCTGGATTAAGAGTTTCTACAGGATACTATTTTGATGAAGATGGTTGGGTGTTAAAGGGAGCTTTTGAATGGCTTTGGTCTAGAGGGGTATTAGGGTTTAAGAGTGATTTTCAAAATGAAGCCACGGTTAGACCTACTCATATTACCCATATTTTTTATGAAAATACGCATTTTACAGAGTTTCTTGAGCTTGATGCCACATTAGAGGTGCAATATTTTTTATTAGATATATTTTTAGCTAGAGGTTCCTATTTTTCCGGTCACTTTACCTTTGAACCCTTTGCAGGTCTTAAATCCTCTTGGATCTATTATGATTCCAAGGAAAGATATTTACATGATGAGCCTTTACATGTGCCTACAAATACAAGTTGGCTTAGAAAAGCAGAGTCAAACTTTTGGGGAACCGGCCCTATGATTGGCTTTAATGGAAATTACTACTTTAATCAATATTGGAGCCTTTTTTCCATGGGGGATTTTTCTGTATTACTTGGAGAGTCGAGCGTGACTGACATAACAGGTTTTGTCACTATGCAATCAACCCCAAATACTTTTAGAGTAAAAGATACAAATCTAGTACTTTCCCCAACGCTCAGGGCTATTTTAGGTTTTCAATATGAAAAGGATGCATTTGATCAAACTCAGCATTTTACAATTAAAGCAGGATTTGATGGTAGAGTCTACTTTAATCAATATCCAATTGTAGATAGACCTGCATCAGCTTTATTAAGTACGACAAACGAAGAGATTCTTTATGGCGCAGAGATTATTGAAAATGGTTCATTTGGAATGACCGGATTTATATTTATGGTAGGCTGGGATTTTTAGTTAATTAACAAGGAAAAAATAATGATAAAAAAAGAAAAAATAATAGGAGTTTTAATCGCTATGTTAGTAACCTTAAATCCTTTATCTGCAGAGGATATTAAACTAAATGGATGTAAGGGGCCAACCTTATGTACAGATCTTCCATTAGTAGAAAGCTGTGGCTTTTATTTCAATGTAGGCTTGATCTATGAGCAGATGAGAGTTTCCAATACGATGGTTGCTTATGATGTAGTTCAAGGACCTGCATCAGGAGGGACTGCATCGGACCCAACAACTACGCATAATATGTATAATCTTGCATTTAATATGGAACCTGGGTTTAAATTCGGGATAGGCTATGAGCATGGGCATGATGCTTGGCAGGTAAATGCCTCCTTTGAGTGGTTAAGGTCCCAAGGGGGATTTTCACAAGAGGTGCAAATACCAACGGTGCTTAAAGCATCCTATGATGATGAAAGTAGCTCTTATTTAAATGGACATTCCACACTAGATATTGATTACTTTCTCTTAGATGTCTACCTTTCAAGGGGATCTTTTATTTCTAAACAATATACCCTTGAACCTACTGCAGGTTTTAAAGCGACATGGCTTTATTATGATACAGATACAAAGTTCACAGAAGATCAGGCTACATCAAACCCTTTAGCAGAGAGTCAAGCACAATCATACGCCTCAAAGGTTGATTTTTGGGGTGTAGGCCCAATGATAGGGTTAAATAGTAATTACCATATGTGCGCAGGGTGGAGTATTTTTGCCCTCTCTGATTTTTCTATCCTTTTTGGAGAATCTGTTTTAAATTACTATGATGGTAGAGTAACTATAGAACTTTTACCTGGAGAGACTAAAGTTGCCACAACACTTCAAGTGCTTTGCCCGACTATACGTGGTGTGCTAGGGCTTCAGTATGAAAGGTATACAATGTGTGAAAGTCAACATCTTGCTTTACGTGCAGGTTTTGACGGGAGGGTCTATTTTAATCAATATCCTGTGACTTATAGATCAGGGGCTACAACACCGGCAATTATAGAAAATGGCGCCTTTGGTATGGTTGGTTTACTATTAGATTTAGGTTGGAGCTTTTAAACCTATTTCACCTTAAGCAAAAAAAAAGAACCGGTAAGAAATTGCCGGTTCCTTTTTTTATCAATTGAAATTAATAATATTATCCTTTAAATTTATAAGCTAAAAATTAAAAATTTAATGGATAAAAAATGTTTAAAAAAGGTATTTTTTTTGTGGCTATGTTAATAGCTGTCAGTTACTTGTCTGCAGAAGATGTAAAATTAAATGGTTGTAATGGGGTCACTTTAGGTACCAATATGCCATTGAATAAAAACTATGGCTTTTATTTTAATGTGGGGCTGATTTATGAGCAAATGAGGGTGTCAAATACAATGTCTGCCTATAAGAAAGTGCTCGGGCCTACCTCAGGGGAGAGTGCATCGGACCCTACAAACACGTATACTATGTATAATTTTCCTTTTCAGATGGATCCTGGATTTAAATTTGAGTTAGGGTATGAGCATGGGCATGATAATTGGCAGACAAATGCGTCGTTTGAGTGGTTAAAGTCGACGGTGGCATTAACCCAAGAAGTTCAGGGTACATCGGCTATTAAGGTACCTTATGATGATGATTCAGAAGATTATCTCAAAGTAAAGCCTACATTAGATATTGATTATTATTTGTTAGACGTTTATCTTTCAAGAGGGTCTTTTATCTCAAATAAATACTCCCTTGAACCTGTAGCAGGATTTAAAGCAACATGGCTTTATAATAAAACAGACACAGACTTTCTTGGTGGAAATAGTCTAACATCAAGACAAGTTAAATTATATGTTTCAAAGGTTCGTTTTTGGGGTGTTGGACCAATGATTGGGTTAAATAGTAATTACTATCTATCTGCAGGTTGGAGTATTTTTGCATTATCTGATTTTTCTATCCTTCTTGGGGAGTCTACTTTAGAGTACTATAATGGAGTAACTACTGTTGAAACTTTACCTGGTGATAATAGAGTTATGACAACGCTTCAGGTACTTTGTCCAACAATGCGTGGAGTTTTAGGACTTCAATATGGAAAATTTGTAATGTGCAACAGCCAGCACCTTGCCATACGTGCAGGTTTTGATGCAAGGGTGTACTTTAACCAATATCCTGTAGCAAACATGTCACAAAATAGTAACCCGTTAATCATAGAGAATGGGTCTTTTGGCATGACTGGGTTACTTTTAGATCTAGGATGGAGCTTTTAGATTTGAAGAATTACAATATTGATTGAAATTAATATTGTAATTATTTAGATTGGGATATTACATATAAAAAAAACCTTGAGGGGTAGAAAATGTTAAAAAGAGAAAAAATAGTAGGCATTTTTGGGGCTATGTTAGTAGCTTTAGGATCTTTGTCTGCAGAGGATATAAAACCAAATGGCTGTAAAGGGGTCACTTTATGTACAAATATGCCAATAAATGAAAACTGCGGTTTTTATTTTAATGTAGGATTGATTTATGAGCAGATGAGAGTGTCAAATACAATGGTTGCCTATCAGCAAGTGCCCGGACCTACATCAGGGGGGACTGCATGGGATCCTACAAACGATTATAATATGTACAATCTTACCTTTGGCATGGAGCCTGGATTTAGATTTGGCGTAGGCTATGAGCATGGGCATGATGATTGGCAGGCAAATGCGTCGTTTGAGTGGTTAAGATCAACTGGAACGTTGAGTAAAGAGGTGATAACTCCGACACTTCTTTGTGTAACGTATGATGATAACACTGAAAACTATTCTGCGGTAAATTCTACATTACTTATTGATTACTTCTTGCTTGATGTCTATCTTTCAAGAGGGTCGTTTATATCAAACAAATACTCTTTAGAGCCTGTGGCAGGATTTAAAGCAACATGGCTTTATTATAATGGGAATACAAGTCTAACATCCACAAACGCAAGTGTTTTAGCCTCAGGTTATTCACAACTATATGTTTCAGATATTGATTTTTGGGGAGTAGGGCCAATGGTTGGATTGAATAGTAATTACCACATGTGTGCAGGATGGAGTATTTTTGCCCTCTCTGATTTTTCTATTCTTTTAGGAGAATCTACTTCAACTTATTACAATGGAGAGGTAACAGTAGAGGTTGAGCCAGGTTTAAATAAAGTTGCCACAACGCTTCAGGTACTTTGCCCGACTATGCGAGGAGTTGTTGGACTTCAGTATGAAAGATATGTAATGTGCGAAAGTCAGCACCTTGCCTTACGTGCAGGTTTTGATGCAAGATACTACTTTAACCAATATCCTGTGACTTTTATGTCAGAGGTTAGTAATCCATCGATCATAGAGAATGGGTCTTTTGGAATGGTTGGTTTACTCTTAGATCTAGGTTGGAGCTTCTAAACCTTTAATCACCATGAAAAAAGAGGGCTGGTAAGAAATTACCGGCCCTCTTTTATTATTAATTGAAATAAAGTTTAAGATTATTTAGATTAGAAAATTAAATATAAAAAAATTAAAGGTTAGAAAATGATAAAAAGAGAAAAAATGACAGGTATTTTTGCGGTTATGTTAATAGCGTTAAGTTTTTTATCCGCAGATGATATAAAGCCCAATGGATGTAAAGGAGAAACCTTATGCACAGAGCTGCCATTAAACGAAAACTGCGGTTTTTATTTTAATGTAGGTCTAATTTATCAGCAAATGAGAGTATCAAATACAATGTCTGCTTATGATAAAGTGGTTGGACCTACATTAGGCGGGAGTGCATCGGACCCTACAAACACCTACAATATGTATAATTTAGCCTTTGATATGGAGCCTGGATTAAGATTTGGCGTAGGCTATGAGCACGGGCATGATGATTGGCAGGTAAATGCTTCCTTTGAGTGGTTAAGATCAGAGGGGTTATTATCAAAAAATGTGATAAGTCCAACAGAGCTTTTTGCAACTTATAATGATCAGGATGATCAGGATGATGGTTTTTTAAATGTAAATTCCACTTTAGATATTGATTATTTCCTTCTCGATGTGTACCTTTCAAGAGGATCTTTTATTTCAAAAAAATATTCCATTGAACCTGTTGCAGGGTTTAAAGCGAGCTGGCTTTATTATGAACCCAAGACAGGGTTCACTATAGGAGGTGAAATAAATGACGATCAAACACAATTATATGTTTCAAAGGTTGATTTCTGGGGTGTAGGTCCAATGGTAGGTATTAACAGTAATTACCATATGTGTGTAGGATGGAGTATTTTTGTCCTTTCTGATTTTTCTATTCTTTTAGGTGAATCTGCTTTAAATTACTACGATGGTGTAGTAACAGTAGAGGTTGAGCCAGGTTTAAATAAAGTTACCACAACGCTTGGGGTGCTTTGCCCGGCTATGCGTGGGGTGGTGGGCCTTCAGTATGAAAGATATGTAATGTCTGAAAGTCAACACCTTGCCTTACGTGCAGGTTTTGATGCAAGATATTATTTTAATCAATATCCTGTGACTTTTATGTCAGCAAGTAGTAATCCATCGATCATAGAAAATGGTTCATTTGGAATGGTTGGTTTACTCTTAGATCTAGGTTGGAGTTTCTAAACTTATCTAAAGAGCGTCAAAAGGGCTGGTAAGAAATTACCAGCCCTTTTTTTTCTTTTAAATAAAAAATTAAGCGGTTAGAATGGGAAAAATACTTTTAGAGGTTGGTTGTGAAAAAAATTTTAGCAATTGTTTTTAGTGTAGTAAAGATTCAAAGTATATATGCAAGTGAGCCCTCATATTGTAAAGCCCCTTCATGTGAAAATAAAGGAAAGTGGTACTTTGAAGCAGGACTTTTATTAGAACAAGCAAGAGTTTCAAATTCCCTTGTAGCTTTGCATCATTATAGCGGAGATGGAACAAGTCAACCATTTCGCACTGATGATACCATTAGATACACCTTTGATGTAGATCCAGGGCTAAGGCTTGCCTTAGGTTATGAAACAAATCATGATAATTGGCTTTTTTCTGCTGGATTTGAGTGGATGTCTACAGAAGCTAATGTGGAAGAGTCAATTTCTGGCGGCGTAAGTTCAGGTGGCGATTATCGAGCAAGCAATTTTCCTTATATTTTTTATGGAACAAATACCACAAGTCCTATTCTCTTCCAAAAAGTTAATGCGAGTTTAAACATTGATTACTTTTTACTAGATGTTTGCCTAAACAAAGGTACTATTATTAGTAATTATGTTTCTTATGAACCATTCATTGGTTTGGAGGCATCATGGATCTATTATAACGCCTCTCGATCGATGTTAGATGATGCATCTACCACACCAACTATTATGCCAGCAAATACCTCTTTCCTAGAAACTTCAACGGTGAACTTTTGGGGGGTAGGGCCCATGGCCGGCGCTGAGGCAAATTATGCATTTAGAACCGGATGGGGACTATTTTCTATTCTAAATGTTGCAGTTTTATTTGGTAATAATAGCCTTACAGATCAAAGTGGGTTTGTAACAACAGAGACGGTTCCATTATATGATAAAACTACTGATCAATCCCTTGTCATATCCCCTACTATTAGAGGGATTTTTGGTATCGACTATAAAACCACTTCTTTTTGCGGGAAGCATTTGATGGGCTTTAAACTTGGGATGGATGCAAGGATCTATTTTAATCAATACCCTGTAATATTATACAGAGCCTCAGAAGCTTATAGTAGCAGTAGTACAAGGTTAAATTCTTTTCCAACAATTATTGACAATGGCACCTTTGGGATGATTGGTGCGGTGTTAGACTTTAACTATCTATTCTAATCATGAAGCGCACAATTATCTAGAAAGGAAAAAATTTCCTGGACTGATTTTGACATGTTTATTTGTCTTCTAAGTTCGGTATACTCTGGCTGCTCTCGAAGATACCAACAGGCAACACGTCTTATGTCGGAGAGGGCTTTTCTTGGGTTTTGATAGGCGCAGATCTCTTCAACATGTTCTTTAATCAGGGTGAGGGGGTCAGGTGGCGTCGGGGCGTTTTCTCCAAAGAAGATATCCCTTGCAATATGGGGCGTTCCCATCGTAATTCTTGAAACAAGAACTCCATCGGCCCCTGTTTGATCAAGAACTTTTTGTGCAGAGTCAAGGCAGCGTATGTCTCCATTGGCAAAGACTAAGATTGAGCGTTCTTGATCACATGCATCTTTAATATAATCCCAATTTGCTGGCCCTTTATAGGCTTGCTTTCTTGTTCTTCCATGAATAAAAATTGCTGATGCACCCGCCTGCTCTGCGATTTTTGTTACTTGCTTTGCATTAATAGACTCTTCATCCCACCCTGCGCGAATTTTTACAGTCACGGGAATATCTACATTTTTTTTCATTTGGTAGATAATTTCCCCAATTTTATCTGGGGTTTTTAATAGTGCGGATCCGCAGCCATCTTTAGTCACCTTATCTACAGGACATCCGCAGTTTAGATCTATTAGATCAAAGCCTAGATCTTCAATGATTTTACTTGATGCTCCTGCTATATCTTTTTTCTCTGTGCATATTTGAGCCCCGATTGGATGCATCTCTTTTGTAAAGGAGAGCATCGAAAAGGTACCCTTATCCCCACGTGCTAAGGCGTCAGCTTTAGTCATTTCTGTAAAAATTAAACTATCGGTATATTTTCTTACCATTCTTCTAAAAGGAAGGTCAGAACAACCTGCAAGTGGTGAGTAAACTATATTTGAGGATAGTTTTAGGTTTTTGATGGTTATCGGTTTAAAATAGTTCATGAAAGAAGTCTAAGAATAAAGGATTCAAGAAAGCGTAGCGAAAATAAGGCAAGGAGAGGAGAAAGATCAAAGATCCCGTTAATAGGGGGGATGATTTTTCTAAAAAGATTCATATAGGGATCTGTAAGGTATAAAAGAAATTTTGTAACCTTGTACTGCATTAAAGAAGGGAACCATGAAAGGGAGATTCTAGAAAATAATAGGATGGTATAAATAGAAAATAGTGCTTTTATAATGAAAAAGGTATTCATAAGATCCTTAAAGAGGCTTTTTCTACTATTTTACCATAGTATTCTTTTACGTCATCCTTTATTATTCTAGTGAAAAGGAGAATAAAACTCTATGTATGTACTTGGCTTATATTCTGATGGCGACTATTTTAAAGTTTCTCTTATCTCTAAGAGAAGAGGTAAGATTCGTATTGAATTCATTAAGGAATTTAAAAAGAGTATTGACAACCTAAATGCTTTAAAAAGAATTTTAGAAAAAAAAACCTCCTTTTTTCATCCTAGCATAGAAATTGTTTCAGCTCTTCCTTCGGAAGAGGTTTTTTTGCGTAAACTAATGATCCCTTTAACTGGAGATCGAAAAGTTAGAAAGGCACTCGAGTTTCAACTCTCCTCTGATGAGCAATATTTAGAAGGGGATAGGTATTTTGTTCCTTTATTAAAGAGGAAAGGGAAGGAAACGGAGGTTAACCTTTACTGCTATACAAAAGAGGCGATGGAAGGTCATCTTCAAGATGTTAAGACCCTAGGCATTGATTCTGAGTGGGTAAGTACCGTTTCAAGGGCGCTTGAAAGGTTTGTTCAGTTTTTTGCAATTCAGACAGGCTCATTTTTTTTATTTCATTTAGGTTGGGAGAGCTCTTCGATGATGTACTTTTCTGAAGGAGAGATGATAAAAGAGAGTTCTTTTAAGATAGGG
>CAMCSI010000005.1 GCA_945877885.1 Chlamydia trachomatis | reverse complement strand
TATAACTGCAAAAAAGGAAGTTTCTGCAACTCCAAATCTTACCGCACCTCTAGATTCAGCACCCTCAGTGCCAAGCTGTTGTGCCGGTGGTAAGAATGAACAAGATCAAGATGATGTAGAACTTAACGATTCAAAGAAGCAAGAGAAAGAAGAGAAAGACGATTTGAACAGCGCTCAACAACAACCTGAAGATGACGCAGAAGGTGCTGCAAGGGTCTATGGCGATGCCGCAGGACTAGAAGATGAAAATGCCGTAGACGCAAGAGCAGCCAATGTTAACAACAAGGCTCCTACAACACTACCTGAAAAAGCGGTAAATATAGCATCGATAGTTGGAGGTGCCGCAGCAAGAGGTGCAGTAGTAGCAGGCAGAGGCGTTGGGATAATGACTCATAATCTTTTAGCAGGTGGTTTTACTTTAGCAGGAGCTATGGTAGGAAATGGAGCATCGATAGTTGGGGGTGCCGCAGCAAGAGGTGCAGTAGTAGCAGGCAGAGGCGTTGGGGTAATGACTCATAATCTTTTAGCAGGTGGTTTTACTTTAGCAGGAGATATGGTAGGAAATGGAGCATCGATAGTTGGAGGTGCCGCAGCAAGAGGTGCAGCAGTAGCAGGCAGAGCCGTTGAGATAATGACTCATAATCTTTTAGCAGGTGGTTTTACTTTAGCAGGAGCTATGGTAGGAAATAGAGCATCAATAGTTGGAGGTGCCGCAGATGCAAGAGCTCCCATTGTTGACAACGTGGTTCCTCAAATACAACCTGAACATAATGCCGAAGGACTAGAAGAAGATAACAATAATATCCAACTTGAGCAAGCTAGACAGGAGGTGGAAGTTGCGCAAGACGCTTTGAACAGGGCTCAGCAGGAGGATCAAGAACCACTTGAAGGCGCCGAAGGAGAAGCAGAAGATCAAGCCATAATAGCTGAAGTTGTCTCCTATCCTATCGAAAGACCTGGAGTTGAGGCAGAAGTTGGTGCAAGAGCCGATGAGGAAGCTGTAGGAACAGAAGTTGGAGTTGTCGTAGTCGCCGCAAACGCTGGAGATCTCGAAAACCCAAGGCCTGATGTAGACGCCGCAGGAAGAGCAGCCGAAGCTGCCGCAATGAAAAAAGCAAAACAGAATAAAAAAGAAGGAAGATTTGATATACAACCTTCCGGAGGTGGGGATAAAAGGGCGCAGGGATCTAACAATAGTAGGTTAGGAAAAGGGGAAAAGCCGAATGATCCACATTATAATGATTTTGAGAGAGTTGTCGATGAATTAATTAAAAAAGGCGGGTTACCTTCTAACATGGGCAAACCTCCAATAAGCAATAAGGAAGGTGCTAATAGAAAAGCGCGGGGGAAGGACGATGCAAATAAACCTTTAGGAGGTGGAGCCTCTAAACCAGGTAGTTTAGATCAAAAAAGATCATTGAACAAAGCCAAAAAACTTGCTTTTGATAAGCTGAATATTAATCCTTCCTTGGAAAACAGACTTAATGCCCTCAATAAATTGACAGACTTAAAAGACAAAGCTCGCCTTGCTGATCTACGCAGAGGATTTGATACTATTAAAAGAAATTCGGCAGGTCGAGTGGGACAAAACGAACTTGAAGATTTCTCTGCACTGTCAGAAGAAGATCAAATTGATAATGCTAGAAAGAAAGTGGCGCAAGCGCAAGAGGCTTTAGATGGGGCTCACCAAGAAAATCTAGATAATGCAAACGCCGCAGCACAAGCAGCAGCAGAAGCCGCCGCAATAACAAGAGTTCAGAGTTTTGGAAGACAGATAATTGCTCGTAGAAAAGTTGCTAAAATAAAAGAAGATAATATTAATGCCACAAAAATTCAGGCGATTGCTAGGGGTGTAATACTTCGTAAAGCAGCACAAGCAGCAGCAGCGCAAACAGCTGCTGCAACAAAGATGCAGAGCTTGGGACGTGGATTTTTGGGAAGAAAGATAGCAAAAGAAGCAAAAGAAGCAAAAGAAGCAAAAGAAGTAAAAGAAGTAAAAGAAGCAAAAAAAGCAGGACAACGATTACGCGACGAAGCAAACAAAGCAACAAAAGTAAATAATGACTTTAAGAACTTACCATATTATCTACAACCTGATTTTTTAAAAAAAGCAACATATACATATTGGGTAGAAGAAGCGCATCGTAGAAAAGCAGCAGAGTTTGATAAGCAACTTGCAAGTGTTAATCAAGAAAAAGAGAATTTAGCTAAAATGCTACAGGGTATTACACAAAGTTTAATAGCAGAAAAAGAACTTGAAGCTCTTAGAGAAGCTAACAGACCTGGAGTTTTGGACAAATTACGTCTTACAGTTGGAGGAGCGGCAGCTGTAGTTGGGGAAGCGGCAAGTGTCAGTGGAGCATTAGCTAAAAGAGCAGCAGCAGCAACATTTACTTGTGAAAATGCCATAGAACTAGGGAAGTTTGCTTTCGGGGTTTTTCAGAACGCGGTTGAAAACTCTAATGCTGAAGATATTATCAAAGATTCAGTAGGAAACAACAAACATTTAGGTATAGGACTAGCTTTGGGAGCCGCCCAAATTGCGATAAGAGAGCGAAGAAAGAGAGATGCTGGTAGTCGCTCTGAAAAAGAAAAAAAACAGGAACAGGAACAGGAACAGCTATTTAAAAATCTACGGGATGATCCTATGAACTTTGCTCATTACTATGAGCAACTCCAAAAGCTAGCAGCAGAAGCAAATGAATCAGGCGGCTCGGACGTAGCAGGTGAGGGCGGTGGTGGAGCAGGTAAATAATAGGCTCCTTTAGCGTACTGGAAAGTAAGAGAGTGTTATGAGTTAAGAGGTTGAAAAAGCCCACTTGCCGCGGCAGGTGGGCTTTTTTATGTTAATTAATTTTTCATTAAAGGTAAATTGTTTTGAAAGAAAGCCAAGGGATGGTATACTAAAAGCAAATTAAATCATTAATAGAGATTTGTCTATGATAACTACGGATCAAAGAAATTATTTAAGGCAGGGGGGTGTAATGGATTCTTTTAAAACTTCCTCATGTTTAGCTAGTGAATCAGAAATGAAAGACTTTGCAGAGCTGCTTTTTATTTCAAGTGGTGATGTTGGATTTTCTTCAGGACCAAGGGCATATGAGCTTTATAATAAATTAGAATCATCAGAGAAGGGGTTGCCTGCAATTGCAGCGGGGGTGAGTCAGAGGGTAATAAATGCATGCAGGGAAAAGTGTTTAAGATACCCTTCGGTTATTAAGCTACCCTCCTTAATCAATCCACAAGAAAGTGTTTCTATAATTATTTTTATGTATTTGGATCAAAAGATTAGATCTCTTGCAAAGGAATGGATAAATAATTCAGAATCTTCTTCGAAATCGTTTGATGATTACCCTTCAAAAACTAGGTCTACGGAAGATTTGCTCGCCTTTTATGGTTTGCATAAACCTTTAGAGGCATATTTATCGGCAGTTGAGGATCCGCTATTAACAATAGAAGATCTGAATAATGCTTATTGGGGGGTAGATGCAGGAGCGGCTAAGAATAAGATTTTATCCAGAGCTTACCTTATTACAAAAGAAAAAATCACGGCTCAATGGCGCTTTATGGAAGATGTGAGGGAAAGAGCTAGCGAGGCGCTTAAGAAAAGAACTCTTACTGTAAAGAAACGTAGGAATGAAGAAGGTAAGGTTGTATCAGAAAAGAGTGCTCGTTATGAGGTAAGTGATTCAGCTGCAAAATTAAGGGTGCTTATCAATCGAATGCAGCACTCAAATTCTGATAATATGAAAAAGGGAATTAAGGGATTAACTTTTCTTCAAGCGATTCATAGAGGAAAAAGAGTGAGGGAGTCCTGGATCACAAATACCTATAAGCAGGGGAGAAATGAGGTTTTAAGTGTAGAAGATATCGCTTGGATGAATGCAAAAAAAGTGCATGAGCAAGCAAAGCTTGAACAAGATAGATGTTTGACCATTTTTGAAAGTGCAAAAAAGGGTGTAGAAAGTGTTTATACTATTAAAGAGAAAACAGCCCAGGAACTGAATCAGCTAAAAGCTATACAAAAGACATTTTTTCATTTCCTTTTATCATTTTGTACTCTAGGAATTGTGGCTTTATACAGACATGTAATCTGTCTTAACCGTAAAAGTGATATTGAAAATTCTTCCATTACTTTAGGTCTTGCTGTTAACTATAAAGATGAGAGCGAAAAAAAGCTCAAAGAAGCAGAAGATTTTGTTACAAAAACCCATGTTGATGTTACCGAGCGGTACGAAGAGTTAAAAGCTATGCATAAAGCAAAAAGAGATGCTCAAAGACAAAAATTGATTGATGAGGCTAATAATAGAACTGTTCCGTGATTAATTCATCTTATGCAAGGTGAATTTAATATATATATATTACCACCCGCAAGCAAAGCTTGCTAGAGAACACAAAGATCACAAAGAAATACAAAAATTCTTTAATGACCCTAACAATTTAAAGTGGTTTCTACTCTTATTAACATGGATAAAAGGATGTAAGGATGTAAGTTACAGGAGGACATTGGATATTATGCATACTCGTGTTCCTTTGTGCCTTTGTGTTTAATGTCCTTTGAGGAGGTGCTATTATAGCAGGTCGAAACTAAAGTTTATTGCATTATCCTTTTTAGAGTTTGACACAAGATAACCCACTTTAAATCTATAGCTGTTGTACAAAAGCATTGATAACGTAAGGTTTGTTTGTATATAATAACCTGCATTATTAAGATCATTATTATATACTTGACCCAGACTAGTTATTATTGGCATATGCTTACCTACGTTATTTTCGACTTGAAAAGTCCATAGAGGAGCAATTTGTACTTGTAATTTATTCACAAAACAAAGACGAGGGTCTGAAAGAGGGGTTTCTACTAAATCATCGATTGTTCTAAAGGAATCTAAGATAAAATTATCCTGATTATCTTTCCTCCAATAGTATTGGCTTCTTTGTCTATAAGCTGTGGAAACGGCGAAGTAGTCATTGATCGTCCAGCCTATATTTGCGTTAAAATAGTCGTAGGAGTTCATTTGAAAATTCCATCCAAGTTTTGCTCCAAACTCAACCTTTGGATAGTTCATGACAAATTCAATATCCCCTTTTGAAAGTGGATCTGAGAAACTTTTAGTACCAAAAAACTTCATCGCACGAATATTGATAGCAAAATTAGGTAAATCTATAGGAAATTGTGTTAGATAAATGTCGTTATTTAAACCGACAATCAGCTGATTTAACTCTGCATAACCATCGTTGATACTAAACACATATTGACCAATATTTTTATAGGCGCCTGGGTAAAGGATTGGAGTGTTTGGCTTCGAAATACCATTATATTTAACGAAAGGCTTTATAAAATGAGATAGGTGTTTATAATCACCTTCAAGTTCAAAATTTGCATCCCCTCCATAGTTACATACAGCAAGCCATCTTGGAGAACCTGTAACATCATTGGAATAGATGATCCCGTCAAAACCCACCCTTGGGGTAATATTAAATGGGCCATATCCAAATGGTCTGTAAAGGTTTAATAGGGTAGCAATACGTCCTGACTCAAAATTAGGAATAATGCCTTGCAACTCTCTTGCATAGACGTAATTTAAATAAGAGGCACTATAAGTTTGTTCTAGATAAATTTTAGAATTTAAAAGCTCAGTTGGTCTATTAGCTACAGTAAGTGATGGTAATTCTTGCTTAAATCCTTGATAATCATTTATGCGAGGTCTTCCATAAAGAGTAATGTAAGCTTGATCTGGGTGATATTTAATGTATGCTTCAGTACTTTCTAACGTGTTAATATCAAAAATATTAGTTTTAAAATCATTTCTCATGAAACGATCAGATAGTTTATCCCACTGCACAAGTGTTTCCACATCTTTTCCAAGAGAGACTCCTTTATATCTACCTTGGAGACGATATCTTAAAGCTACTCGGTTCGGATCTTTGTTCAAAGGCCAAATGTTATAAGTCACAAAGTTTCTTGTCTCAAAATTTATTCGAGAATCCTTCGATTTGTAGTCAAGGTCTAAAGCACCACCTAAACCATCAAACCATTGAGGGTTAGGAACTTTTTTATCCAGGAAAAGAACCCTGTATTCGAGCCTTCCATACATTTGCAGTAAATCATTGTCATACATCTTGTACCTTCCAATGAATATAGGAACCTGGCCATTTTCTATACGCATTGTGTAGATAAGAGGTGGTTTTGACTTGTATTTTGGATCAAGGGTCATACCAAAGGAGGGTAACCATATAATCGGAACACCATTAACTTTACCAACCATTGTCTTAGCTGTAGCTTTTGTTTTGCTGTTGATGGTGATTTTAGGAGAAGTTATTTCAAAAAATGGATTAATAAGAGGGGAAGCTGAGGCAAAAGCTTCCTCAATTTCCAAAGAGCCATCTTCGAAAATAAATATTTTTTTACCACCGGAAATAATATTTCCAACAGTACCCACACCATTAATAATCAACCCACGTTTTTCAGTAAAATCATAAGAGATGCTATCTCCCACAATGATATACCTTCCAAATTTTATTAACAAATTGCCTTCAGCAAGCACTTTATGCTCGCCACCTTCATCGGTATACTCAAAATTCTTTGCATAGATGGTGATTTCATCGGTTTTAATCACGCCGCCAGATTCGCATTTTGCACCACTTTCAACAAAAATTGGCTTATTTAACTGTAGGTTTATTTCATCTAGGCCGCAGTAGGCATGGCAAAAGAACAATAATGAAGGGATAAAATTTCTCATAGGGGAAATTATACACAATCATTGAATTGTTTTCAAAAGAACTCCTGCAAGTGGGATGCGATTTTTTTCATGACCACTGATCATAGCATCTAAAATACAGTCTAGGCCTGATTTTTCCCTCGCTCCAGAGATGTTTAAAAAGGATTGAATGAGCAAATGACTTTTTTCTTCTAAGGTTAATTCATACCCTGTAATGGAAGGTTTTTTATCCTCTTTTTTTGTAGTTTTTTGAGCAATGCTGACCATTTCATGTTTACCAAATTCTTTTAACCAGGCAGTGACTGCCTCTTTGTGCGTTTCATTATGTGTACTTTTCCAAAGGGATAGATGACAGGCTGTTCGAATAAAAGGGGCACCTAATGATTTTGATTTTTCTATTAAATAGGCTTTTGATTCATCATCATCAAAATTTTCAAGTAACGCAATAGCTGTTGGGATAAGATTATTCCGTTTTTTAGAAAAAATATCTTCAATGATAGACATAAAGGTATTTCTTGGCAGATCAATACACTTAGCAAGAAGCTGATTTTGGATCATCATTGTTCTTCCCTGCATAGAGGGGAGCATTTGAGCATGTTCAAGGGTCGATAGAGGGGACATTTTTAACGCGGTAAATGATCTTCCTGGAGAGTAGACCACGTCTAAATAGTAAACATCTGTATCTAAAGTAATTAAATCCTTTATTACGGGGGCGCATAGGGGATCTTTTTGATCTAAAAGAGAAATAGCGCTATTTATTCGTAGATTATTATCATCACTATAATAGATTTCGTGCAACGGTTTTTCTGATTTTTCCACTCTAGAAAGTAGGGATATGGCAAACAGATTATCTTTTTTTGCAAGATTGAGAATTTCCTCCTGCAGATCCTTTTGTCCCATCGTATACAAGGCAAAAAGTGCAGCAAGCTTTGTCTCTTCATGAGGGGATTTAGCAAGCGCTTCAAGCTTTGAGATGCTGTAGGAATCATGGAAACTGCCAAGTGATGTTGCCGACGCCTCTTGAATAATAGGGCTTGTGTGAGTTAAAGAATGCCTTAAATTTGGAATTAACTCTTCTAGATGATAGTTACGTGCTGCAAGAATTGTGGCAAGATTTAGATTTAAATCTTTATCACTTATCATTTGTTTCATAATGGATAAAGCATATTTTGTGCCAGCAAGGGCATAGAAATCAACAAACATGGGATGGTAGTGTTTAGGAACCATGTTCATTAAAGCCTCCACCTGACCTAGAGCTGTTTCATTATGCTTTTGTACAAGAATCGAAAGAGCCTCTAGTCTTAGCATGATGAAATCAGAAGAAAGACAGGCTTTAATGATCATTTCAGACTGCTCTGTTTCAATATTTTTTAACAAAGATAAGGTCTTTGCTTGAACTGGAAAAAACCTACTTTGCATAAGCTTACCGAAATGATGGGAAAAGCAGTGTTCACTTGCCACCTCTATGGCTATTAAAGAGAGCAGGGCATCTTCTTCGGTCCCTTTTGCAATCCCGTCTTCAATGATCATTAAACACATTTCACGAAGAAGCTTGTAGTCATGATCCTTTACTTTTTCATAATATTCTAGGTATTTCTTAAAGCCTTTTATCTGCTCACCTTTGGAAAAAAAGTAAAGAATCTGGGTACGAAGCATTTCAAAACTATCTTCCTCACTCCCAATTCTACCTGTATATTTGTTGATCTCTAAAAGTTCTATTGCCTTTGTCTTTTTTTGCTGCTCGGGAGACTCTGGAATCAAAAATTCAGCATGCACAAGGGAAGATGTAGCTGTTAATAGTAACAAAAGCCTCATATAGGGTCTCTCCATAACTTAATAACCTACCGTATCATGTCTTTGAAATTCCCTCAATAGTTAACCTCATAAAGAGGAATAATATTAGATATTTATATAAGTCACTTATTATTAAAGGGTTAAATTTAAAATAATTACTTACTTTTTAATTTAAAATATGTTATAATTAATATTTAATTATGAAAAAGGATGTAAAATGGATATTAATCTAGAAAGACCCCTAATGAAGGCAGAATTGCCGGTAGAACAAGAGAGAAATAGACTCCTTGGAAGGATTGATGTAATACAAAAAAGGCTTAAAAGCCCTATGACATTGACTATTGGAATAATATGTACCTTAGCGGTGTGGCAGATTGTATTGTTAATACAGCTTCAATTAACCAAGGATAAATTAAAAAAATTGCCTCAAAGAGTAATTGAACTGGTTAAGCCTATTGCCCCAGGTCCACCTGAGCTACCTCCTTTAGAAAACAAATCTCCAAGAATAGAAGATAAAAAAAGGGAACTTACAGCTTTAAGCCCTCCTCAACAATTATCAGTGACAAGAAATCCTTCGGTAGAGGGGCAAATCAATTCCAATGATCTTTTAGATAGCGAGATAGAGAAATTAGAAGGGGAAATTGCCGAGCTGGATAATAAACTACGTTTGAAAAAACAAGAAACAGCAAAAGATTTGAAACAATCTCACCCTGTTACAACTTTCAAAAAATCTAGAGCTGAGTTAAAAGATGAAAGAAGAAAAGAAAGATATTTAAATGCATTAAAAGCAGAAGCCGCAGCAGAATTCTCTGCTACTAAGATACAGAGCACAGCACGAAGATGTTTAGCTAAGAATCATTTCAAAGGTGCGGTAAAATCTGCGGCAGTTATTCAAAGTGTGGTTAGAGCGTTTAATGCTATGAAAAATTTTCTTGTACAGAAATTATCTATTGTAAAGATACAATCCCTCATCAGAGGAATGCTCACAAGAACTAAGGTTAAAAAAGAAAAAGAAATCGTTAAAGAAAAAAGATTGAAGATAGATAGCATAGTAACTGCCTTTAAAAAGGCACAAGGGGCAGAGGATAAAAGGGTTGCTTTTGCAAAGTTAAAGACCCATATGGTTGAATCAAGACGAAAAGAATTAGAAAAAACGTTAGAGTTAAAAGAAAAAGAGAGTTATACGTTAGAAGGGGAGCTTTATCAAGCTGCACTGAAAAAAGAAAAGTTAGCAACATCGCTTGTGATTGCAAAGTTTAAACTCGCTCAGAAAAATGATAAGAGGATTAGATTAGAAAAAACTAAAGCAAGAGATGAGGCACGAAATATAGAGCTTAGATCTAAAAGACTTCAAAAAAAGCAGCTATCAAAAAGCTAAGACTTTCTTTTTTAGATGTTTCCACAAATCAATACCAATATGTGTAAAAAGTTTTTCAAGCAGTTTGATGTCAAAGCCAACTACATTGTGAAAATTACCATTAATTTTTTCTACTAAAATACCACCTGCATCTTGAATACCGTAAGCTCCTGCCTTATCTATTGGAGAAAAGGTGGCAATATAGGTATTTATCTGCTCATCGGAGAGCTTTCTTAAGGTCACCTCGGTCTTTTCATATTCGATAAAAACCTGATCGCCTACGGTTAGGCAAATGGCGCTTCCTACGATGTGGGTGGTGCCGGAAAGACTTTTTAGCATGGAAAAAGCTTCCTTAGTGTTTTTTGGCTTACAAAGATATTTTCCATCATGGTAAACGATGGTATCTGCGGTGATAATAATGCAGTTTGGGTGTCTTTGCTTTAATTTCTTTCCCTTTCTCATGGCAAGGGTTGCTGTGTACTCTTGAGGGGAGAGATCGGTTGAAATATCTGATTCATCGATATCTGCCGAATCAAGGGAATATTGAAAATCAAATAAGGCCATGATTTCGCGCCTTCTAGGAGATGAGCTACCAAGAATAATATCTTTAGACATCCTTTTTCCTTTTGCAGGTTTTTTTGCATGTATGACAACCTTCTGGGTTTCCACATCGGGCAGAAATATTTTTCTTTGCAAGAGTAAGAAATGTGACTGCTAGTCCCAAAACCAAAAGACTAATAATAAAAGTGAGAAGAAAATTCATTAATGAGACCCCTTCACTTTTCCTTTTTGAGGTATTACATAATCTATCCAAATTGGAGTGATATAGGCACAAGACTCATCTTCAGTGATCACTCTCATGTAGTAATAGACAAAATCACTTTTTTCATCTGGGGATTTAAGGGTGATTTTTGAAAGTAGCTCAGAATCATTTAAGGTAAATTGATAGACATCTTCAAGGTTTTCAAAAGTTTGAAATTTGTCCTGATTTCGATAGATAATGATCTCTTTGATTTTGCATGTTGCAGATACTTTTCCTTGAATATATCGATTGAATTCTAGCCCCGGTTTGTCTGAAGTGTTTAACTCCGAGCCTATGGGCTGGCCAGCGATAGTAAAAGTTACCACAATACGAGACCCAGTGGTTGCATAGCAACGTCTATTATAAAGGGCACTAAAGAGGTTTTCCCGAGAGTAGTCTTTTGCAAAAATGGCTGTTAATCCATCTGTGTATTCAATTTGATCATTTTCCACGGTGTCACTATAAACTCCGCGATGATCTGAACCACCGGCAACAAATCCAAAACGGCAATTTCTAGAAAGAGCTTTTTGGATGGAGCCTTCCTCAGTTTCACACATCCCAGTCTTTCTTCCTTTGGTACGAATTGGGAATGGATTACCTTTTTTGGCGCTACATTCTGACGATCCAAATTTATTGAAAATTTCCACCACACGTTCAAATTCTGGATTAAAGTCCTTAAAATTAAAGGAAAAGCCTTTAGCCATGGTTAAACAAGGGATCGAAAGTAATTCTTTTGGGGTGTGAGAGCGGTAAATCTTTTTTAACGTATTAGACTTAGAATCTTTTATACGCAGTAAAGGCTTATTGTCTTTTGGATAGATAAAATGTCTTAATCCCTCTTCTGAAGGTTCTCCAAACCACTGAAATCCTAGCATGGAGACAAAGCGTTCCTCTTCATTAAACTGGGCAATTTGTGAGGATAATAACTTCCAATCCCCTTGCTGAGTTTCTTCCTCTCCTTCAAACACGGAGGAGGCGTAAAATTGTAAGGCATGATCATCTCTAAAGCAACGAAGAGCGTTTTCCACATCTTCTGCTGTTTTGTGTCTTTTAGATTCTGCATGAAGAACGCCCCAGAAAAGACTTTCTGCCGGCTCGCTTGTACACTCAATAGGAGGGGAGTGATAAATATTTTCATTCTGCAGGTTTTTTAACTTGATACGGTAGGTTCCAGGTTCATTAAAATAAAGATTAGGTAGAGATAAATAGCCTGTTTCTGGAACAAACAGCTTCCATTTTAAATTTTCCCTTAATTGATCATAGGAAAGTTCGATCAACGTATCTTCAGGTGCATAACCAGTAAGGTTACCAAAAGCATCCTCAAAGCGAAGAATAAGATCAAAACGATCATTTCTAGAGACAATAGAAGGTCCAATAATACGAATATTATTTAATTCACCGCCCTTGACATCCAGATGAAAAACCTCTGGATCTTTTGGAAAATTACCTTTTCCTTTTGTATCCACATATAAATGAAAAGGTCTTCTTCTTTGTATGTATGTTTGAGCCATATTTTTCTTATCAGTGGTCTTTCCAAAAGAGCCCATGGTGATAACAAGCTCTTCTCCAGCCTTTACAGCTTTAGGAAGGATAAAGTCAAATAGAGGGCGGCCATTTTGTTCTACAATATCGGGAATAACTCTTTTTTCCCCACCTGCTGTAAGCCAAATACAGTTAAGCTTGACGTTGGTTGCCGCACTCGGTACTTGCCAATTTCCGTCTCCACCATCTGATAGGGGATCAAAACGTAACACAGTACCTTCTGGAAGATTTGTACCTGGGATGTAAATGAAATTCCAATTGCCACAATGTCCAGCTAAGGTTACAGAAGGGTGAGTCTTACATATCGATCTTGCCATTTAAATTCCTTTTTTCTGCCAAGTATAGAGAAAAATAGGATAAAAGTCGAGCTTAATTCAGTGTGTAGGAGAAGTTATGAAGCAGTGATTTTCACTTTTAAAATTTTTCGCTCATTGCTAGAGAGTACTTTTATCTCATACCCATCATAATGAATGATAGAACCAGGTTTTGGGATAATACCCATAGTAGTGGAGATAAAACCACCAACTGTCTCATATTCAGAGTTGTGAGGAAGTTTAATGCCGAATTCACGCTCGGCATCGATAATACTTACGTTTGCCTCAATAATCCAACCCATATCGTGGGTCTTTTTATAAAGAAGCTCATCATCTTCATCATGTTCATCAAAGATCTCACTGCCAATCAGCTCTTCAACAATATCCTCAATAGTCACAAGACCTTCTGTGCAGCCATATTCATTTACAATGATTGCTGCATGAATTTTTCGAGCACGCATCACTTGGAAAAGCTCAGAGATTTTTTTATTTTCAGGGGCGTAAAGAATGGGAGTTACAAGTGATAAAATGGGGGTCTTTTTTTTCTCTTCAAGATCGTGAAAACCTCTTTTGAACGTATACTCAAGAACATCTTTATAAAGAAGAACCCCTGTAATATGGTCTATGGTGTTTTCAAACACGGGAAGTCTACTATAACCCTCTTCAATAAAAAGAGTTATCGCCTCAAAGATAGAGGAGGTATTTTGCAAACATTGAATTTTCATCCTAGGAATCATGATCTCTCGGCAGGTTTTATCATCAAAGTGAGCAAGGGAATAGATATACTGTTTTTTTATAGGCTCTATAGAATCAATTGACTCGTTAGAGATTAACTCAAGAAGCCGGCTCTTAAGTTGATTCTTTTTTAAATCGATAGGGGATTTTGGAGAGAACTTTCTTTGAAAAAGAATGATCGGGTAGGTAAGAGGAATAAAAAGCACTAAAGGGATAAGGATAGGGTAGGCAAAGAGTTTCAACACCCCTTTTTTGGCTATTTTTGTGATGATATTGGATAGTCCAAGAGTTGCTAAAATGATCGATGCTAAAATCATTCCCGAAAGGAAAAAATAGAGAAAAGGTACCGAATTGTTAGAAATGGGGTAGGGGATATCGTTGGAAATAAGATAGACTAATGCACTTGTATAGAAGGATAAAAGCATAATTTGCTTTGTGTGCCCTAAAAGACTCATCAAAGACTCAATATCACCCTCTGGAAGAGCTTTTTTGAGCCATTTTAAGGGAGAAAGCATCCGGTAGGCAAAAATTTCAGACAATTCTGTTTTCGAATAACCCGATAGCGCTGCTCTAAACGCGTAGATAATCAAGGAGAAAGCTAAAAAGATTAACGAAAAGTAAATCTGAGACAATATCATAATTCTTATTTATATAAAGGATGAGGATTTGAAAGAAGTACTTTTTTTAAAGCAGCATGATCAAGAGCTAGATCTTCCAAAGCGTGAATGGCTTGCTTCTCTTTAGGAGTTTCATCAGTGTGCCCCCTAAAATGTAAAATACAATGGACGATGTAGCGTGAGAGCTCAAGGTAGGGGTTTTCCGGAGAATAGTTTAAAGCTTCCTCAGGGTTGATAAAACACTCTCCAAGAGTGTGATGAACACCTTCTTGTTTAACTTCAAGACCATCAATGGGAAAGGAAATGCAATCTGTGGTATCTGTATTTTCGAAAAAAAGACCATGAAGAACCTTGATTTTATCTTCAGAGATAAAATGAATGATGATTTCATCAGTTGCAATCTTAAAAAAATTTAAGATTTCTGTAGTAAAACGCTTTACTTCATCTTGATCGATAGGTAAAGCGTTTTGATTGTGATACTGAGTGATCTGTGGGTTCAATATTATGAAATCACTTTTGTTTTAGGAAGGTGAAATACTGACGCACCCTCTTTCCACTGATCACGATCCTTTAAAAGCTGGATTCTCTCAAAACGCTTAAGAACATTCTTCTTTTTAGCGCCGGTTGTTGCTTTACCATAACTACGATGTCTAGACATTATTTCACCTTCGGGATAAATACGTTTTTACTTTTTAGGGCATTTTCGTGTTCTTTATACCCTTTTTCTAAATTGTCTTTTTTCGGGCCAGTCTTAAGATCCATGTTCACATGTCTTTTTCTATGAGATCTTGCGCGTCTTTCGCCCTGCTTACTTTGTCTTGTCATAAAATTCCTTTACTTATGCTTAAAATAAAATGAGTATCATATATTAGTAGGGCTTTAATTACAAGGATAACTTGCTTTTTTTTACCCCACTTCTCAAATAGTCATTTCTAATCCTTTTTAGGGTAGTAAACCCCACAAGATATTAAATATTTGAAAGCATCTTCTACACTAAAGTCTATTCTTTGAAGGTAGCGCTCCTCAGTGAGAAGGAGAAATCCAGACAGTGGGTGAGGGGAGGTTGCTACAAATACCGTTTTTAACGTAAATTCAGACTCTTCAGCCTTTTCCCCGCCTTCATGTAAATGAAGGTTAAATGGGGCATTGCCGGTAACAAGTCCAATGGATTTTGAATGTTCATTAGGAAATGGAACCGCAACCACTCTGCTAAAAATTTTTTTATCTTCGGATAGAAGGGCTAAAATAATATCCCTTGATCCTTTATAAACTTTATTAATTAAGGGAATTTTCATCATCCAATGATGGATCATTTTCATGAAATAGTGGAAAAAGATCCGTTTACCTAAGAATCCAAGAAGCAACACCGCTAGAAAAAGGGAAACGAGAATTAAAGCTCTAGATAGAAGCACTAGTGAGGTTCTATGCATTTCGAAGTTGATATAGTTTGCACCAAAAAGGGTAATAAACTCTTTTACATGTTCCAGGAAGGGGGCTGTTAGCAAATCCACCAAAAAGACAAAGATAAAGATAGTTACACCAAGTGGAAGTAAAAGAGCAAGTCCTGATAAGAGGTTCTTTTTCATGTTCTTTTCTCCTTAGTAAGAATTTCGGCTGTTTTTTCGATTTCGTCGGGATGTACAATACCACAGGAGACGACAAATTTAATTGCAGCCTCTGGTTTCATTTTCAAATAATAAATATCTTTAATATTATAAATGATGGTGAATCCTGTGGTTGGATTTGGGGTGGTTGGTACAAAAACAGAGACCATTTCATGACCTGTTGCCTTGTTAATTTCCGGTGGTGCTTTTTCAGAAAGAAAACCGATAGTATAGATTCCTTCTCTCGGAAAGGGAACCAGCACTACTTGTTTAAAAGTTTTTTTATCATCACCAAAAAGGTGAGAGACAATTTCTTTGGTTGCTTTATAGACCTTATTGACTAAAGGGAGTTTATGTAAGAAATACTCTCCAAATTTGATCAACCAATGTACAAAAAACCATCTTGCAACCATCCCTAATAAGAGTATAAAAAGAAATAAACCAATCAGGATGATCACCTGGCTGGTAAGAACCACCACTTGATCTCCCCGTAGGAATAACAACCCTTTTTCTGCAATGCGGGTATTTCCTAAAAGATTGGATACAAAACCCACAAAAGGGTGAGTTAATAGTCTAACAACAAAAGCAATAATAAGTATTGTCATCACAATGGGTAACAATAACACAAGACCAGTCAAAAAATATTTCTTCATATTTTAAAGTGTACAGGAAGAAGGAATTTAATTCAATTTCCTTTCAAAACTCGATCCATCTCTCTTTCTTGAGATTTCTTCTTTAAATCAGCTCTTTTGTCGTAAAGCTTTTTACCCCTACATAAACCAACTTTAACTTTTACATATCCTGTTTTTGTAAGGTACATAGCAAGAGCCACTAGCGTGAAACCTTTTTCTTCTTTTTGCTTTCTAAGCTTTATAATTTCAGATTTATGGAGTAAAAGCTTTCGCTCCCGTTTTTCCTCATGATTAAAAAGATTGCCAAATTTATAGTGAGCGATAAAAGCCTGGGCTAAAAAAGCCTCTCCATTATGGATATGAACATAGTTATCTTGAAGGATACCTCCTCCTTCACGGAGCGACTTAACTTCGGTACCGACAAGCTTAATTCCAGCCTCTATGGTGTCGATGATTTCATAGTTATGATAAGCAATTTTATTATTCACTAAGTCTTTAAAGTCAGAATTTTTCTTGTTCATAAAGGTATGTTAGCCTTTAAAGGTCCATTTCGTCGAGAAAAAAGAGTAAAGGACAATAAAAATTACACCGATGGAAAAAATACTATTAAAATGGGGGACAAAATGGGTGAGATTGCAGCCGATGATAATAAGTTTTAACCCGATCCAGCCGATCAGGTAATAGGCAATTTTCTCAACAGTAGGGTGTTTATTGATAAAAAGGAGCAAGGAACTTGCAAAAAATCGTAGCGTAACCACTCCAAAAGCCCCGCCTACGTAAGCTACCCATATTTTTCCCGAAACTTGTTCTTCGCTATAAAAAAAGGATAAAAGGCCTAAAGCTATGAAAATAGAATCTAAAGCGAAAATAACATCGGTAAATTCAATCGATATAATACCCCGAAAAAGAGATATTGGTTTTAAACTACCGGTTTTTTTGCTTTTATGGTGAAGGGTATGAGAAATGGTCAAATAGAGTAAATAGAGCCCACCAAGGATTTTTAGAGAATCTACGAGAAATAAAAATGAGGCAAAAATAATGATCAACGCTCTAAAGACAAGGGAAGACCAAACGCCAAGCAACAAAGCGGTGCGTCTACTTTTCAACGCTATTCGATCAAGAATTAACGAAATAGCTAAAATATTATCTGCAGAAAGAAAAATCTCCACAATAAATAACATTAGAAGAATGTAGAGATCTCGTAAGGCAAAGGTTTGAGGATAGAAAAGACTAGTTAGGAGCACTGTTTGATAAATACTTGTTAAGTTTATTTTGTGCCTCTTCGTAGGAAAACCATGAACTCATCCCTTTGTTTAGAAGACTTGAGTAATGACCACCTCTTGTAGAGATAAAGCACTTTGATAAAAGTGTAGCACGGTCTATCTTTTTTTGCGAATTGATATATGCATTCATCAAATTATCAGCATGATCCTTAAATTTCATACTTCCTGTGCAGGAAATGATCAGGGGGGCACGTTTTACTCTACTAATTAAGTTTCTTGTGGGATAGGAATAGTGCATGCTGATAAAATTTTCAAGTAAGACAGAACCTACAGCCTCATTCATGCAGGTAAACGGTCTGTCCAGAATTAAATCACAATCGTGCTTTGTGGCAAGATAGGCCGCAGGTGCTGATCCAAAAGATTTACCATAAAGAATTACTTCACCGCGTAATCGGTCATAAGCTGAATCGGCAATAGATTTACACTGCTCCCACGGGATAAAACGCTTACCTTCTTCATAATGGTAAAA
>CAMCSI010000004.1 GCA_945877885.1 Chlamydia trachomatis | reverse complement strand
CAGCTTGTTTAGTTGTAGAGCTTTGAAAAAATGGACCTTCCATCACTATTTCTTCTGGGGAAATACCCAATAGTTTCCAAAGAGTTTTTCTATTATGTACAACAAGATTTTCGAACTGCAACCCCATAATCCCCTCCCAACCAGGAAGTTGTGAAATTGATGTAAAAAACCCATCCTTTTCGATGTTAGAGCGATTCGGAGCTATATACTTTAAGTAGAATCGCAAGTAATTGTCGCTTAGTCGATAACGGCTTAACTTTCCCTCTTTTTCACTTTTTAGATTCCACGTAAAGTCTCTCTTTACAAAACCTGCTTTTACTAATTCGTCTAGATGTTTACTAAAAACGCCACCTAAACTTTTCTTTAATTCCTTACAAATCTGACTAAGTTCCTTTGGGCCATTAGCAAGGCAAAGGACAATCTCTTTATGTCTTGTTTTAGCACGGGAAAATAGATCAGAAAAAATTTCATCAAACTCTCGAACAAGTAGGCCGCCTTTAGTAAAACAGAGATCTTGTATATTTTTTTCAGCAGGAAGATTTGGTTTGATGTGTTCTAAATAAAGAGGGACGCCTCCTATTACAGATAGAAGTTTAAATTTTTCATAGGAAGTAATCCGTTTTGCATTAGGACGCCAAAACGAGTTGCACACTTCCAATGGGAGCTCTTCAAGTTCAAGATCAAGCGTAATTCTTCCCAAAAATCCAGTGCTACTAAGAATGTTTTTTTCGATCCATGAAGAAACAGAACCACAAAGAGCGATGATTAGATTGGGGTTTTTACTAAAGTACATATCCCAAGCTGTTTTTAAATAGCCTAAAAAATGAGGATCTTTTCCCCCCATCCACGAGATTTCATCAAATACGATAAGGGTTTGCCCTCTCTTAATTTCCTTGGATAGGTACCAGAAAAGATTGCTCCAATCATCGGCGCTCACACCAGCAATACCAGCTCTTTCTAGTTGCCTTGCAAAATCATTGCGCTGTAGTTGAGCGGTGGTTGTACGCACTGGTGGATTTCCTGAAAAAAAATAACTTTTCATCTCTTTTCCAAATTCTGCAAGGAGTCTGCTTTTTCCGATACGCCTTCTCCCACGAACCACAATAAGGCTTGCACTTTTTTTATCTAACAGCCCCCTAAGTCTCTCCATTTCAACCGCGCGACCTATAAATTGAGATGATTTCATCTTATTTCCTATGGTTTATCCTATAAATATATCATTTGAGGGAGTAAGAATCAAGCAGCAAATAGCATTTTTTACTGTTTGCTGCTCGATTCTATGGGGTGAAATACGAGCAGCAAATTGGTTTTTTTGCTATTTGCTGCTCGATTTACTTAGGGTAAAGGCTTGGATTTGGGCTAATAGACTTTTTTCTAATCAAAGCGAATTTCGAAAGAAGTCTAATAACTCATGTAAACAAACCTGAGATTAGTAATCTTTGTAAATGAGGGCAAGGTGAACGGAGATGAGCTGATTGACGGTGGAAAGCTCTAGTCTGAGTCTTTTATAGATGAAGTGGGTGTAAAGCTGGCCGTAGGGGAGGATTTTGTATTTTTCAGCAAAGTCTGAAATCGATTTTAACTTATGGTCATACCCATAAATGCCGCCAAAGCGAAAACCAAGGCTGAACGCTGTGTTTTTACTCATCTTTTTTTGAAACCAATCGCGCGTTATTCCTGCGGTATAGCATTGCTGATAGTAGGTGTTTACCATCGATGAAACAAAGTAGCCTTCATATTCCACCCCATAGGCATGGTTTTTCCAATTACAATCATTAGCCCCTTTAAAATGCAGTGTCCACATCCCTAGATAGATAGAAGAATGAGGCGGGTATCCCCATAACTTTTCTGAAAATGATCTTGATTTAGGTGGATTGCTTTCAAGAAGTAGGGTGAACAATAGCATAAGAAATATTTTCTTCAAGATGACTAATACTCCCCGATCACAATGGTTAGATAGCCGCTGATTAGACGGCGGAAATAGGAAAACTCCACACGCATTCTTCCTATTTGCACTTGAGAGCAAAGCTGGTAGATGGGAAGGATTGGATATTTTTCCGCAAGAGGCATAAGCTCAGGACCATAGCCATATATCCCGCCAAGTCTGTATCCAAAGGTAATTTTTGAGTATTTTGTAGGCTTAAAACCAAACCAATCTCTAGTAAATCCAAGAAGATAGCATCGTTTATAGTGAGAGTTTAAAATGGTGGTGCAATAGATACTTTTATATTGTATGCCCATTGCCTGGTTGTTCCAGTTGTCATTTCTATCTCGAAATCGTTTTGTTTGATGGTAGGTCATCATTCCAAGGTATATACAGTCAACAGGTGTATCGCCAAAAATTTTTGCCGGGATAACTTTATACGAAAATGGCCTCTCCTTATTTTCAGAGAAAAGGAGGGAAAGGGTGCATAAAAGAGCAAAAAGCTTCTTCATTGGTCTATTCAAGGATTTAAAAAAAATTGGATTATCAAAAAAAAATTGATTCAAGTCAATCTTAAATTGAGTAAAAAAAAGAGGAGAGCGTCCCAGATCTAATTTTTTTGCTTACCGTCTCTTTAATATACCTTAAAAACACTGTAATTTTTAAAAATTTTTACCAGGTGATGCTCTCCTAACTTAATTATAGGAATTATTCGATAATTAAATGAAAGGTTTTTTTTAATTTATTTTTTAGGAAAAAAAAGAGGAGAGCGACCCGAATAAAATTTTTCTAACTTATGGTTGGTGCAAATTTAATTAAACACACCATTAAGCGTTAAAACTTTCTTCAGGAGTGGCTCTCCCACCTTAAGTATAAGAATTATTCGCTATTTAAATACTACTGTTTTTTTTGCATCTATAAACACCTTATCTTCAGAGACATGTTTTACAGCTCTTGCAAGAACTAGTGCTTCGATATCTGCTCCAAACCTTGTTAATTCAGTGACGTCGTGGTGGTGGTTTACCCGAATGGTCTCTTGGCAGATGATCGGCCCTTCATCTAAATCTTCGGTGACAAAATGGGAGGTAGCGCCGATGGTTTTAACGCCTCGATCAAAAGCTTGTTTATAGGGATTTGCTCCTTTAAACCCTGGTAGGAAGGAGTGATGGATATTAATAATTTTCCCGTCGTATTTTGCGCAAAATTCAGGGGAAAGGATTTGCATATACCTTGCCAAAACTATGTAGTCGATTTTATCCTCTTCTATAACCCTCTCTATTTGAGCTTCTTGCCTTTCTTTAGTTTCTTTGGTAATAGGGAAATAGTGGAAGGGGATATGATGGTAGGCAGCAATTGACTCACAGTCACGGTGGTTAGAGATAATAGAGGGTATTTCAATGGGAATCGCCCCTTGTCTTTTCTTTTCAAGAAGATGAATAAGGCAGTGGGGCTGTTTGGAGCAAAGGATTAAGATACGTTTATTTATATGAGACTCTCGTAAAGAGAGTTGCATTGTATAGACCACTTGAACTGAATGTAAGATTTCATTCAGCATAGCTGTATTTGATTCCTCTATTTCAAAGGTCATTCGGAGAAAAAAATTCTTTGTATTTTGATCGCTAAATTGATCAAGATCTAAAATATTACCCTCACATTCAGCAACAGCTCCTGTTAACATACTTACAATACCGGGTTTATCTTTGCAGGAGATTTTTAAAATATATTTTTTCATGAAGTTCTTTTTTTGGTTGAAGCAAAAGAAAAGATTACCATAGTGGAGAATAGTTGGATAGTTGAAATAGGGGTTTTCTTGAAGAAGATTAAGGTGTCAGTGACAGGGGGAGCAGGTAGCATTTGCTACAGCTTACTATTTAGGATCGCCTCAGGGGAGGTGTTTGGAAAAGATACATTTATCGATCTTTCCATTTTAGAAATTCCTGATTCACTCAAGATTCTTAAAGGGGTGGAGATGGAACTTTTAGATTGCGCTTTCCCTCTTTTACACTCTATAAAATGTACAAGCTCTGCCGATGAGGCGTTTGAGGGGGCTAACTATGTGTTTTTAGTGGGAGCAAGACCTCGAAGTAAAGGGATGGAGAGAAAGGATTTACTTAAAGAAAATGGGAAAATCTTCGTTACACAGGGCAGGGCTCTTAACCGATCAAAAGAGGTAAAGGTTCTAGTTGTTGGGAATCCATGTAATACAAATGCTTTGATCTTAAAACATGCGGCAAAAATGCTTGATCCAAAAAGTATACGTGCAATGACAAGGCTTGATCAAAATAGAGCAAGGTCCATGGTTGCTCTAAAAGCAGGAGTTTCAATTAGCTCTGTTAAGGATTTAGTAATATTTGGAAATCATTCATCCACAATGGTTAGCCACTACCTTCATGCAACCATTGATGGGAAAAAGGCAATAGAAGTAATACATGATCTTTCATTTTTTCAAGAGACGATGTTTAAAGCGGTGCAAGGACGGGGGGCGGCAATTATTGAAGCAAGAGGATTATCCAGCGCAGCAAGTGCGGCAAATGCAGCCATAGATGCGATGAGAGATTGGGTTTTTCCTACAAACGATATTACCTCAGCGGCTGTATATACAGCAAAAAATCCTTACGGTATTGATGATGATCTATTTTTCTCTTTTCCATTAAGGAATGGGGTAATTGTCCCTGGCTGGCAGATGGATACCTTTTTAGAGGAAAAGATTAAAATTACTGAAAAAGAGCTGCTCGAGGAGCGAGATTTAATTAAGGAGTATTTAAATTAAATGGAAGAAAAAGAACTATTTAAAATCACAGAAAGTCATTTAGATACAGGGCTTAGGGGCTTTCCTATTGGACATTGTATCACCTCCTATGTTGATCCAGATAAAGGGGTGTTTTATCGAAAGTATCCAATTAGTGAAATAGCTCATAAAGAGGCCGAAGAGGTGATGTATTTACTAATTGAGGGTAAACTTCCAAATCATGAGCAATTAAAAGAGTTTAAAAAAACACTCTGTAGTCGATCAAAGGTATCAAAAGAATTAAAAGAGGCTATTTTATCACTTCCTAGAAAAGGGCACCCGATGAAGATGTATGCGATGGCTATATTACTTCTTGGTGTTTATGAGTGTAAAAATGATACTGCGGAAGATTTTATGAATCTTCAGGCAAAACTTCCAGAAGTTACAGCCATTGTGATGAACCATCGAGCCGGTTATAAAGATACCCCAGCATCAAATCCTGAAATTGGGTATGTAAATAATTTTTGTAATATGTTGCACACCCCTTCTGTAAAAGATAAAAAGCTTTTTTCTAAGCTAATAAATTTATTTATAAACTTACATATGGATCATGGAGGGGGCAATCTTTCCCTATTTGTGGCAAAATCGGTCGCATCAGGTCATGAAGATCTCTATGGATCCTTTGCAGCGGCACTTCTTGCACTCTCAGGACCAAGACATGGAAAAGCAAATCAAGATGGGCTTGAGTTTGTCAAAAAAATACATCTGCAGCTTGGGGATAAGGCAAGTGCGGCAGATGTTAAAAAAACAGTGGAAACGATGCTTTCAAAAGGGGAGTTAATCTATGGCTTTGGGCATGCGGCGCTACGCTGTGAAGACCCTAGGGCAACAATTTTATTTGAATTTGCGCAAAAAACGTTCCCAAATGATCCCCTTGTTCGGCTTGCTACCCTTCTTCATACAGAGGTTCCAAAGATATTAAAAGAAAATCCAAAAATTAAAAATCCTTATAGTAATGTAGACTCCATTTCAGGTGTGGTCTTAAGTGCAATAGGGTTTGACTTTCCAGACTACTTTACTGTATTATTTGGGCTATCGAGATCAACAGGTGTTGGTAGACAGATAGCTTTTGAGACTTTAGAGGCAAGGGATGGGAAGGGTGTTCCTATCTACCGTCCTAAATATATCTATAAAGAAGCCTAAGAATTTGTCTTTCCGCCGTAATTAGGGGAGATAACTATGACCTTATCAGAAATAGAGCAAATATTTAATAGAGCTTTTTCAAAGGTTTTTTGTAGAAAAAAAATTTTATTCCTATTTCCCATTTTAATTGCTTGTGGCATTTTGACTGTTTTTTGTAGAACCCTTTCTTTGGGGGTGAATCATTGGGTATGGATGAGTTTATCGTTCCTTCCTATCTTTTTATGCACAGGGGTATTGCTTGCTGCAGGGGTTTTATTGACCAAGATGTACATTTTCGAGGTGAAGGGGATGGATTATAAGATTGGAAAGTTATTTACAAGCTCCTTACAGTTAATCATTGGCGTCTCCTATTTATCGTTTCCACTTATTTTAACCTATTTGATCCTTTGGTCTGTGATGGGAATTTTTGTTTTATTAAAACAGATCCCTGCATTTGGGGATGTTTTTGGAACATTACTTGCTTTTGGACCCTATTTATTAGTGCTAGGCTCCTTTGGGTTGGCAATTGTCTCTGTGCTACTACTATTTTTCATCACTCCACATGTGGCCTTAAAAAAGACATTACAGATGAATCTTGCCGCAGAGGTTACCGTTCGATTAAAAAATAGCATCTTTAGTAATGGATTATTATTTTTTGTAGGCTTAGTGCCATTAGCATTAGTGTTATTTTTCCTAATCCTTGGCGCTATGATGACAAAAAGTAGCTATTTAACCTCTGAGGCAGCTTTAGCGTTAAGTATTCAATGGTTAATGATGATGATCCCCTTTTGCTTGATCATGACTCCTTTTGTCATTTTCTTTTTTAATTTCTCCTTAGAAAGCTATCTACTTGTAAAGAAAAAAGAAAAAGCTTCTATCGAAGAAAAAAAAGCTGAGGAACCATGTCTTGTGTAGTCATAGGAGCTGGACTTGCAGGATTATCAAGCGCTTATTTTTTGCAGAAAAAAGGGTTTAACGTTACTGTTTTTCATACCCCTGAAAAGAACACTACCTCTGCTATTTTTGTAGGAATTTTGTACCGATACCCGGGTAGATGGGGCAAAAAAAGTGCTTTTGCCGATGAAGGTTATGCAGCTTCTAAAGAATTGATTTTGGAAGTGGAGAAAAAAACGGGTAGAAAAGTTATTCTATCTACTGGGGTCATCAAAAAATTTGCCACAAGGTTGAAGAAATATCCTGATGTTACAATGCATAATGGGGATGCTCATATTGATGATGGGTTAACAATAGATATGAGAGAGTATTTGGCCGGGCTAAAGGATTTGATTGGGGTAGAAAATATTGTTGAAAAAAGGATAGAGAGTCTTTCTGAGATAGATGGTAAGTTGATCATTGCAGCAGGTTATGGGATGAAAGATTTACTTGTTTTGCAAGGATTAAAATATCTAAAAGGTCAGCAGTATGTGGGCGTAAAAAATGTGGGAGAGTTTTCCCATGGAAGTCTGATCTCCAGAGGGCATATCTCTTTTATGGGGAATGATAAGGTTTGTTTTGGAAGCACTTATGAAGCTACATTTACAAGTGATGAGGTAGATGAGGGGGTTGCTCTTGCTGAAATTGGGGAAAAAATAGAGCCATGGTATGGAACGCTTTCTGATGTGAAAGAAAGAGAATTTGCCTCTGGCATTCGCGTTGGACAAGAGACAAGTTATTTACCACTTTTAAAGCAGGTGGATGAAAATACCTTTATTTTTACAGCTCTTGGCTCGCGCGGATTATTATATCATGCTTACTATGGCAAAATACTTGCCGATCAGGTAAAGTGATAGTTTATGAAAGATGTACTTCAAATACTTGGAACGGGTGGATCAACAGGTGTCCCAATGCTTGGTTGTGATTGTGCCATATGTAAATCCAAAAATAGAAAAGATAAAAGGCTGCGCTCAGGTGCTGTGTTTAAAATTAATGGGAAAAATATCCTCATAGACGCAGGGCCAGATATTCGTCAGCAGTGTATAGAAAATGGAATTGACCATATCGATGCGCTTTTTATCACTCATTATCATGAAGACCATGTGGGTGGATTTAATGATTTAAGGGGTTTTTTTATCAAACGAAAGCACGATCCAATCCCTGTGTATCTTTCTGAAAATACTTATGAAATGCTTGTGGTGCGATTTGGGTACTTGTTAGATAGATTTAGATTTCATAAAATTTACGATCATATGGGAACAATTAGGATTTTTGATACCGCCTTTGCCTACTGCTCGTATGAACAGGGAACAGTTCCTGTACTTGGCTTTCGATATAAAAATGCAGCTTATTTTACCGATATTAAATATTATGATGATTCTATTTTTTCTTTTCTTGAAGATGTAACCGATTTAGTAATTGGAGCTTTAGATTTAGAAGGAAGTCATATGCATTTTTCTGTGGAAGAGGCTTCTGAATTTGGAAAAAGAGCAAAAGTAAAAAACACCTACTTAATACATATGAATCATAAAATTGAGCATGAAGTGGTAACAAAAACATTAAGGGAAGGCTTGCACCTTGCCTTAGACGGGATGGTAATTAATGTCTAATATGGAAGATAATCAGCAGGATCAGCAAAAAATCTTTGCAAGTATCAAAAAAGCATTGCTTGTAGGGGTACATTATTCTGGAAGAGAAATAGATGATTGTAGAGAGCATTTGTCAGAACTTGCCGATCTTGCAAAAACCCTTGGTATTAAAGAAACAAGAGAGATTTATTGCCCTATAAAAAAAATCACAGCGGCCACCTATATTGGCTCAGGTAAAGTGCAAGAGCTTGCAGATATTGTAAAAAATGAACAAATCGATGTGATTATTTTTGATGATAGCATAACTCCAAGTCAGCAGAAAAATATTGAAGAGGTGGCAGCGGTTCCTGTAATTGACCGTACTGAATTGATCTTAGAAATATTTTTTGAACATGCAAAGACAAGGGAAGCAAGATTGCAAATCGAAATGGTAAAAATTCGCCATCAACTTCCGAGATTAAAACATATGTGGACCAACCTTTCCAGACAAAGGGGTAGTGGAGGTTCATCAGGTTCGGGCGGCTTTTTACGTGGAAGTGGGGAAACGCAATTTGAAGCAGAGAAACGGTTACTCAAACAAAAACTTTCAACTATTGAAATGGAAGTAAAGCAAATTGTCGAACACCGTGAGCAGAAAAGAAAGCAAAGGCTAAAATCAAGTATCCCTACCATTGCCATTGTTGGTTACACAAACTCTGGTAAATCTACCTTATTAAATGCTTTAACCGGGGCAAATGTTTTGGTAGAAGATAAACTTTTTGCCACACTTGATACAACTGCAAGAGCTTACCAACTTCCAAATCGAACAAAGATCGTGTTAGTTGATACCGTAGGATTTATTCGAAAGTTACCACATGCGCTGATCAAAGCGTTTAGAAGTACTTTAGAGGAGGTTTGCTATACCGATGTGTTGATTCATTTGCTGGACTGCTCTAAAAAAGGCTCCATTGAGAGATATGAAGCAACAATGGCAGTGCTTGAGGAACTTGGGGTAAAAGATAAACCCATGATCACTGTGCTTAATAAAACCGACCTTGTAGAAAATAAAGAGCGGCTAAGAAAGTTTAAAGTCCTTTATAATAACGTTATTGAAGTATCTGCTTTAAAACACGAAGGGTTTGCCGAGCTACTTGCTGCCATTGAAAAAGAAGCATCAAAGTTTGCAAAAACAGTTCATCTTCGAATTCCTCAAAGTAACTATAAGCTGATTGATGAAATTACCCGAGAAGGTAATGTTCTTCATACAGACTATGAGGAAAATGATGTTCTTATGCAAGTGGAGATTCCCGATCACTTAGAGAGGAAAATTTCTGAATTTATCGTTTTATAGAGTATATTATATTCATTTGAATTAGATTTAATATTTTTTTCTAAAGGAAATCTATAAAATGACATTTGTCATTCTACAGATCTTTTTTAGATCTAATAAAAACGTCTATAGAATGACAAATGTCATTTTATCGATTGATTTATATAGATAGATCTATTAGATTATAAGTAAAAGCCGGAGGGAAATTGATGAAAGATGCTCCATTTATTGGTAGAGAAGTTGAAATAGAGAGGTTGAAGGGGCTTTTAGATAAAAAAAGTGCGAGTCTTATTGTAGTTCGTGGGAGAAGACGAATTGGAAAAAGCAGGTTGCTTGCTGAGTTTGGTAAGGGTATGAAAAGTTTGTTTTTCTCAGGTAACCCTCCAGTAAATGGTATAACAGCACAGTCGCAGCGAGACCTCTTTGCCGAACAACTTCAGAGGGTGGGGATTCCAGGTGTTAAGTCAGATAATTGGGGTGATCTATTCTGGCACCTTTCTAAACACACTCAGGAAGGGCAAATGCTTATTGTACTCGATGAGATTTCCTGGATGGGAGGGAAAGATCCATTTTTTTTAGGCCAATTGAAGACAGCATGGGATATGTATTTTAGTAAAAATCCACAATTAATTATTGCACTTTGTGGTTCAATCTCCTCATGGATTGAAAAAAACATCCTAAGTAACACGGGGTTTGTTGGGAGGATTACAATTGATTTTGTCATAGAAGAGCTATCATTATGCGCTTGTAATTCTTTTTGGCATCCAAAGCAAAAGCGTATATCTGCCTATGAAAAGTTTAAGATTTTATCTATCACAGGGGGGGTGCCTCTTTATTTGGAACAGATTAATCCTAGTATACCTGCGGAAAAAAATATGAAAGATCTTTGTTTTGTAAAAGGGGGATTGCTTGTTCGTGAGTTTGATGAGGTTTTTTCAGATCTATTTTCAAAAGCAAAGGGGGTTCATAAAAAAATTGTGACATGCCTTGCAAATGGTCCAAAAGATTTTATACAGATTTGTAAGGAGCTGCAAAAAGAACCGGGTGGGTTGTATAGTCGATATTTAGATGAGCTTGTAAAGGCGGGTTTTGTAAAAAGAGATTTTAGCTGGGATTTAAAAAATGGTCAGCAGCGTAACATTAGTCGATTTCGGTTAAGTGATAATTATTTGCGGTTTTATTTGAAGTATATTGCATCAAATCGTGTAAAAATTGAAAAAGGAACCATCTCTGATTCTATGGTAAATAATCTTCCTGGATGGGAGGGAATCATGGGTTTGCAGTTTGAAAATTTAGTCGTGCATAATTTTAAGGAACTTTGGAAGGAGTTAAATCTTTCAAGTGAGGACATCGTTATGGATGGCCCCTTTTTTCAAACTTCAACACTTAGACAGTTGGGTTGTCAAATTGATTATATGATTCAAACTCGCTTTCATAATCTATATGTATGTGAAATTAAATTCTCAAAAAATGCTATTGGAACGAAGGTAATTGAAGAAATGGAGGAAAAAATAAAACGATTAAAAGTCCCAAAACATTTTTCGATTAGACCCATTCTTATTCATGTAAATGGAGTTGAAGAAAGTGTTTTGGATGCTAACTATTTTGATAAAATAATTGATTTTGGTCGGCTGTTAGAGTCTTAGTCTAATAGGAACAAGAAATTTTAAAAAATCGATAGAATGACAAATGTCATTTTATCGATGCTTTTATTGTAGTTAAATATCAAACTCTTGTAGTTTTGGTAAAAGTCTATTATAGAACCACACTATTTTAGCATCAGCTTGCGCAATGTTTACATAATCAATAATTTTAGTAAGAGCTTTTATATAATCATCGGTTTCTTGAGTAGGGGCAAGTGGGTGGTATTTGATATTTGGAATATCCTTTGGACTCACAGACCTTAATTTATCCATAAAGTAGCTAATAATTACTGCTTTATTTTTTCTCTCAAATAGTTCAGAAAAAGATGGGTCTTTTAAGGCGAGCTTAAAAACCACATCGAGGCTTTTACATCTTGAAAACTTTCCATTTAATTCATTCAAAACGTTTAGAGCGTACATCTCTTTTATTGAATTAATGATTTGTTCACCCATTTTTGCGTCAGCAAGTTTTGGTGCAAGAGCTTCGGCAAGGGCGATTGGATAGGGAGTTAATGCTTGAATTTTTGCGGTGAGATTATAGGAATGTAAACATGTTGCATTTGCTCTTTGATAAAATTCATTCCAGCGGCTAATAAATGTTTCATACGTTGGAGCTGAAAGTATCATCGGAAGGATGCCATCGGAAAGTAGCACTCTTATCTCACTATCTTCCTTTAAATCCATTCTCTGACATAAAGACTGAGCAATAGGCAATTTCATATCAGCAAGATCTAGCATCAATTGAAATGGGGCACTTATACTAGGGCATGGCTCCTCATTATTTACAATTAGAGGGGGCTTACCTTCTAAAATAGATACAGGGCTTGCTGAAACTATTGCGGTTTCGTTTTTTATATCAAAATTCAGTAAAATAATTTCGATCCAATTTTTAAGGAACTGGGCCTCATCACCTTCAAAAATTGGTTCAAGCATAAGGCTTGCTGAATGCTCTAACAGATCTTTTTTAGTTTGTGTAACATCTTTGAGGACAAGGCTTGAAACAGTGGGTTCACCCTCTTTCTTAGTATCAAAATATGGCTTAACAAGAGATGAAATATCATTGATTCTATTATGAGCAAGATTGTCTAAAATCGCAAGAGTAAGGCTTATCCTTTGAGCAGATATTCCATTTTCTTCAAGATATGTGCCAAATTTTATAAAGTCATTTTTAGTTACCATCGATTCCCCAGGGTTTTTTGGCTAAGAGCCTACCATGAGGGTTGATAAAAGAAAAGGTAATTCTACCTAACCATTTCAGTTTGTGGAGCTTGTGGGAAGTTTTCTTTTACAATGCGTATAACACCTGATGAAATCATCTGAATGGATACAAAGCAAATTAAAAGACCACCTAAACGTTCAAACACAACTAAGCCTTTTTCCCCAACAAGATATTTTATGTTAGAGGCAATAAGTAGTAAAATAAGAGATGGGATAACTGCACCTAAGATAATTAATACTAGCGACCACGGGCTTGGAAATATGGATGAATAAAGCATTACAGCTGTAATACTTCCAGGGCCTGCCATCGCTGGAATAGCAATAGGTACAATACATGGCTCTTGATCCATTGATCCTTCTTCACTTTGCTTTGGAAAAATCATGGTGATGGAGATCAAAAACAGGATGATACCACCTGAGATTCCAAGAGTTCCCTTTGAAATACCAATACCAGAAAGGATGGCGTCTCCAAAAAACGCAAAAGAAAGGAGGATGAGCGCTGCAATGATCAGCTCTCTGATTAAAATATATTTTTGTCTACGTGGCGTGAATTTTTTTAAAATCGCGATGTAGAATGGAATATTTCCAAGTACATTGAAGACAAGGAATAATGAAATTGTTGCACTTAAAATTGACATATAAAAAATATAGCAGAATATCCCCTTTTTTTTAAAGGTTTTTTTGTGGTATACTATTTTCCTATGACAAATAATGTTTTGAATACACCTCCTAAGACGCGCTCCTCCACAATTAAGGTCAAGGAGGATTACCGTTATTTTACTCACCTGCCAGGTAAAGAATCTGTGATTCCCTTATCAAAGGCTTGTTTTAGAGCTTTTCCTTGTAAATTCTCTCTTTTTTCTGATCAAACCAGTTGTGAGATTGATTTAAAAATCACAGGACCTGTGAAAGGATTTACCCATTTATTGAATATTGAGAAAGCAAGGGTAGAGGTTTTTGGAACCTCACAGGAGGGTTACTTTCATTTTTATCTAATTGCCGAAAGTGGAGTGATTTACTTAAAATTGCGCCGTGGCAAAGAGGTAGCTATGACTATTGATGGTCAAGAGAAAACGCTAAAAAAAGGTGAATCTATCGCTCTTTTAAAGTGTGAAACAATGCAGAGGCTTTCTGTAAAAGAAAAGATCTCTTTTGGCTGCTTTAAAAAACCGTTGCTTGAAAATCAAATTGATCGATCTACAAAACTATACGCATTATCTCAGTTAATTCCGGCCATGGGAGCTGTACCTTTAGAAAATGGTCAGATCCAAGATCTTTTAATAGATTTATTTTCCCCAAAAACAAAGGATGTGAACCATCAAGGATTTGTCGTCCCAACCTTTGATTTTGATAAGTTTTCCCTTTTCACAACGTTTAAAAAGCAACTGAAAGAGCATCTTCTTAGAGAAGAAAAGCATACTCTTTATTTACTAGAAGGGGCAAAAGAGCTTCCGCATGCTGGATCTGCAATTTCTCTTCAAACCGAGCATGCTCTCATCGATCTTTTGTGGAGAAAGAAAAAAGTGATTCAGTTGATTATCCACCCATTAGAGGATAGCTCTTTATCGGTCATCTTCCCTATGCATCCGAAATCTTTTCGAATTAAGCACCACCATAAAGAAAAGGGAAAATTTTTGGATGCCGATGAGCCTTTAACTCTTGAGAAAGGTAAGAGCCTTTTAATCGACAGGATTACATACTAATTAGTTGAAGATAAAGACCATTTTTCTGTATAGAAAAATTTATGGATCCATTCTTCTCAAAGGTTACAAAAGCCTCCCTTAATCTACTAAACCCACATGGGCTTTTAGGTATTTTGGAAGGTCATCTCATTTATCAATGGTCACCTAATAAAAAGGAGCATTCTCTTATTGTGAAAGGGGAACTTAAGGAGATGACGCTTATTGATGAGAGTGGGTTGTTTCTCTATGATCATGATGAGGTGATTAAGCCTTGTGATTATCAGGTGATTCATAGTGATGGTACAGTAGGGTTTGACCCATATTCATGCACCCCCAGTTTTTCTATGGTGGATGCCTATTTATTTGATAAAGGGGAGCATTTTGAACTGTATAAAGCCTTAGGGAGTCATTATTGCATTCATGATGGGATGCAAGGGTGTAAGTTTGCTGTTTTTGCCCCAAATGCATTACATGTACATTTAAGATGTGATATGGGGAATTGGAGAGAAACGATCTTTCCGATGCGAAAAGTTGCAGAAATGGGGATATTTGAGCTCTTTATCCCTGGGGCAAGATTGCCTATGATGTATAAATACCGGATCACTACCAAGGATCATCAAATACTGTTAAAAAGTGATCCATTCGGAAGACGATTTGAATTAAGACCAAAAACCGCTACCATCGCCTTTAAAGATAAGGAATTTTCTTGGACAGACAAAGAGTGGATGAAAACTCGCGAAGAAAGCTTTTTATCCGCACCAATGAATATCTACGAGCTTCACTTAGGCTCCTGGAATAGAGGTGAGCATTTCCCAAATTTTAAAGAAATTGCCTCAGAATTAGTGACCTATGTAAAAGAGATGGGCTATACGCACGTAGAGCTTATGCCGGTTACTGAATATCCACTTGATGAGTCGTGGGGTTATCAGGTAACAGGATACTTTGCCCCTACTGCTCGATATGGAACTGCTGAGGATTTTAAATATTTTGTAAACCATATGCATATGCATGGTATTGGGGTAGTCTTTGATTTTGTAGCTGCACATTTCCCTAAAGATGCCGATTTCTTAGCAAGATTTGATGGCTCTTTTTTATATGAACATCCCCACCCTTTGATGGAGAATCACCTACAATGGGATACCCTCAATTTTAATTATGAATCACCTGCAGTAGTCAATTTTTTGATAGCATCTGCTTTATTTTGGGTAAAAGAGATGCATGTGGATATGATCCGTGTCGATGCGGTTCAATCGATTCTTTATTTAGACTATTATAAAATAGAAGGGGAGTTTGAGAGAAATCATTTAGGTGGTATAGAAAATTTAGCTGGCATCGATTTTTTAAAAAAACTCAATGCTGCTTTGCATAAATACTACCCAGGGGTACTTTTGATGGCAGAGGACCCTTCCCTACATGATGGCGTAACAAAACCTATTGAGCTAAGTGGTCTTGGCTTTTCCATGAAATGGAATATTGGATGGATTAATGATCTATTTCAATACCTAACCTACTCTGAAGAAGAAAAAAAGCAAAATTGGAAGTTTTTATTAAATAGCTATAGTGAAGTATTTCGCGAGCGTTATCTATTAACCATCTCTCATGATGAAGTTTCAAATGGCAAAAAATCCCTGTTAAAGAAATTTTCAACTGAGGAAAGAGAGCAGTTTGCCTATTTAAGGTTACTCTATTCAGTAACCATTGCCCATCCTGGAAAAAAGCTTTTTTTTCAGGGTCATGAAGTGGGCGATCCAAACGAGTTTAATGAAAAAATGTCCTTTCGAAAAGTCCATAAACTCTCCCATGCTCAAATAAAGCATAAATGCTTTACAAGGGAAATAAATCATCTTTATTTAAAGGAAAAAGCCCTTCATGAAATAGACTTTGATGAAAAAGGGTTTGCCTGGGTAGATTATAGTGACCCTCATCACAATCTGATTAGCTTTTTGAGAAAAGGGGTAAAAGAGACCCTTTTATGTGTGCATAACTTTTCTAATGTAAACATTTATAATAAACTTATCCCCCTACCAGGGGTAAAGTCTATTACTGAATTGATCAACACCGATGATAAACGCTATGGTGGAGATCATCTAGTGAATTCCTCTATCGAAATAGACCCAGAAGGTAGGGGTGTTTTTTTACAGGTTCCGAAACTCTCCTCCATTTTTTGTAAGGTGACACAAATTTAGTCACCAATCCCTTAAGTTTTTAACTCTCTAATATCCATTCGAATGAGTATAAATATAATCAATTTATATAATGGAGATATAATAAAAAACTAATAAGGAAGAGTGTATGAGTAATAATGAAGTAACTTATCAAGACATTGTGAATGCAGCAAATAAATTAAGCAATGCGATAATAAATGGAAGTCAACAATCTTTAGCGACAATAAATAGATGGGCTGGGGAGCCTTACTTTGCAGCATTTGAAAAAAATTATGATCTATACCAACAGGTGCAAGCAGAACGTGGGTATTTGTGTCCTTTTGATTTGTCTGGTGTACTGTTTTCTTATATCGATGGTCAACTAGAAAGTTTGAATGTTTTGTCAGAGTTTATGAACTTGTATTTTTTACCCTATGCAAATTTGATGATTAATAACAAAAGTTTAGTTTCGCAGGCTTCTTATGAATATTTTGAAAATTCTTTTATGAAACCCGAAAGCGTTGGCCCTTTAACTTTTTATACCCAAATGGTTACTTTGTCAAGTTTTGCAGACCCTAATGCACCCTGTCCTGTGATGCTAAAGGAGCCAAAGGATGGGCTTGGTCTATGGTGGGCGATTTTCTACTTAAATGGATTAACTACTTGGGCACCATCGAATAAGTATTTTAACGCATTAGCTGGGGTATCAAGCCACTTACAGCCTGCAGATGATGTTAGTTTATCAGCAGAAAGTGAATCAAGTGGATTAAAAGACGCACAGGTTACATTTCAAGATATACAAAACGCTGCAGATTATTTTAATAGTTATATTAAAGGAGACAATTTCTCTTTCATAGGTGATGTGTTTAATGATTGGAGTGGTGGATTTTATATGGAAAATTGTGGTTATCAAGATCAAGGATATGAGGTAACTCATGTGATTATAGATATAATTGGTATTTTAAATGACTACTTTTTACCACTTTATAACTTAGTGTTGAATAATCAAGAATTGATATCTAAGGAATCACTATATAACTGGGATTATTACTTTAATTTTGCAACGATTCCAACTGGTCGATGGAACGGGGAAACTTATGTTGGCGGTTACATCTCGTTTATAGATATGTTGAGTGAATTGAATCAATTTAACTCTATAACTGAATATGAATGTCCTAATATCGACAATTCTTCACTGGGATCGGCAGTTATTCCTCTTGTAAATATATTTGATGAATGGTATGTTGGTGCGGCTCTTTATTATGATATTTTTAAAAATATATCAACAATGTTAAAACCAGCAGCTTCAGATACATATAATAATGAAGACGGTGTAACTGATTCAGATATTTTCGATCAAGCAAAAGCCTTATCGATAGCAGCGGCAGATCCTGAGTTAAGTGTATTAAACAATTGGACTGGTATGTCTATTCTTAATTTTGCATTTAATTATAATCTATATATTAATGATAATAATAGTCCTGCATATATTTCTATAAAAGATATTTTAAATGCTATGAATCAGTTTTATTTATCTGTAGGAAAATTAATCATCTCCATAGACTCACAAATTAATAATCCAATAGTTGCTGGTTATTCAAGGGAATGGTGGGGTACAAATTTTGGCTATCCAAATTTGATAGGAAATTCAACAAGTTCAAATACTATTGTTAATTTTGCTTGGACTATTCAACAATACAGATCTGGAGTTTTGACACCCGAACCTATACAACCGGGTGATGATTTTTGGAATATACTACTTGTGTTTTATTACTTTACCCCTTGGGATGACTCAAATCCTATACGTCAATTAATGATTGATGCGACAAATCATATCAAACCTGCATAAACAAACATATAATAAGTCGGTTAAGTAAAAATAGCGCAATAATTATAATATAAAAATAAAAAAAAGGATAATTATGAAACATCATCCAGTGAAAAAAATAAAAGAATTGATTGAGGGATTTTTTAGCTTACCCAATCCTGCAGTTTCTGATCTAGAAGATCTAGTGGTAGCTATTAATAATGTTATTGATCAAGTTGATTTGACACCTATGCAAGTAAGAGAAATTAATGAGATGATTCGGACTGTATCAATTACTTATACAATTGGGGAAATTGAGACAGAAGATGAATCTTTTGGAAGTTTTGATTACACTGAATGGGATTTTACTGATGAGGAGTCTTTCTCTATTGATCCTTTAAGTGAGGTAGAAGATTTTGATGATTTTGTTTGGGAAGAGGTAAATGAGGATGCCGATTTGGATCAGTATTCAGATTTTATTATTTTTGAATCGGAGGAAGATTTGAAAAAATTCCTTCAGGATTTAGAAGATCAGCAAGCGGATCAAGAAGATGAATATGAAGATGAAGATGAAGATGAAGATTTCAATTGGGATGATTGTGAAGAGGATGAATAGATCCTTGCGTGGATAGGAAAGAGTGATTATAATTGCTTTGATTTAACCTATTCATGGAAGGGCTATGTCTACAAAAGACGACTACAAGAAACTTATCAAAGAGATAAAAAAGCATAATAAATTATATTATCAAGAGTCAAAACCTCTTATTTCTGATTATGAATATGATTTGCTTGTAAAAGAGGCAGAAAACATCGAAGGCCTGCACCCAGAATGGGTAGATAGAGCCTCTCCTACAAAAACCATAGCTACAGATGCATCAGGACATTTTGCCTTGGTTACTCATAAGTTTCCAATGATGTCTTTAGCAAACACCTATTCTGAAGAAGAGCTTGAGGCTTTCATTCATCGTATGGAGAAGATGACTGAGTCTTTAGGGATAGAATTTAATGTGGAGCTGAAGATGGATGGGGTGGCTCTTTCTGTTATCTATGATGGGGGAAAGCTTGTTAGTGCCGTCACCCGAGGCAACGGTAAAGAGGGGGATGATGTGACAGAAAATGCGTTTTGCATAACTAATCTGCCTCATAAGATCCACTATAAAGAGCGCCTAGAGCTTCGCGGTGAGGTCTATTTACCTCTGAATGAATTTAGGCGGTTAAATGAGGAAAGAGAGGCTCTTGGTCTAGATTTGTATGCAAATCCTAGAAATGCAGCAAGTGGTTCTTTGAAGTTAATAGATCCTAAGGAATCTGCAAAACGTGGGTTACATATCGTCCTTTATGATATGGCAAATACGCATAAAGATATTAAGCATCAATCAGCAATTGCTCCTTATTTAAGGACGTTAGATTTACCTGTTTTGGGGAAAGAGTTTACTCATAAAGCAAAACACGCAAAAGAGATTTTATTCTTTGCCGAAAGTGTAGAGAAAAAACGACAAACCCTTCCCTTTGAGATTGATGGGATAGTTGTGAAGGTGGATGATCTA
>CAMCSI010000003.1 GCA_945877885.1 Chlamydia trachomatis | reverse complement strand
AGTCCTTTCAAAGTACTTCACCTACACCGGCTCTTAAAAATTTAATGGTTTTTCCACAAATTATCCTTGCATTGTCACTGTTGATACTTTCTGGTTCTAAACCTTTTGAAAAAGTATTCCGGGGTACTCTTGTTTATCTAATAGGGTTTATTGCTATTTTATACATCTTAAGTTCCTTTCAAACATCTTTACAACCCGATAAACTTTTAGAGGTTTTAAAAACCTCCTTATCAGACCATACATTTCAAGTGGTTGAACCCGTTATTAAAAATTGGCCCTCTTCTTTATTGTATATATCGCTAAATTTACTTAATTTTAGTCTTTTTTCACTTCTTATTTGGGCTTTCATTAATCGTTTCACAACCTTCTCTGAAGGGGTGAAATATTTTATACCATTTAGCTTTATAGTTTCATTCACTACGTTTTTAATAACCTATTTAGGATTTTCATTTGTTAAAGGAACTAATTACACTTTAACATCGACAATTTTGCCAGGCATGGTCTTTGTGATTGGGGCTATCCTCCTATTCGACTATTTTTGGAAAAAGCTCCCTGATCAATTTTTTATGACAACTGTTTCGGAAATAGTTTCTAAGGGAAAACGCTTCCCATTCTTAAGTGTAGCCTATCTTTTAGCTGGAACTATAATGATTGAACATATACTCAATCTATCCCTTAGGTATCAGGTGAAAATGCAATTTTCTGATCCTACCTCTTATTCAAAATTCATGGGATCCTATTCAAGTTCATTCGGATTATTAACCATCATTATAGGTTTTTTATGGGTGATTCTAGGCACCTTAATTCTTTCAAAGCGGGGTTGGAAATTCACAGCTTTAATTGCTTCTTTCTCCATTTTGATTGAAGGAGTCATTTTTCTCATCTTTTCATTCATAAATCCATCGGTATCCTGGCTTAATCAATCGGTAATGGTTGGTGTGTTAAAGGGGACGGGGGTATCTTTATTTTTCCCCCTGGTTCAAATTCTGTATCTTTGTATGCCTGTGCACATTCGATTTAAGACGAAAGTTTTAACAGAAATGATTGCACTACCTTTAATAAAGGGTCTATCTTTCTTGGCTATTATGTCAATTGGATCGATGAAAGCGGTCCTTATTTATGGAAAGCTATTTATTTTACCACTTCTTCTTCTATTTGCAATAGCTAGCCATAGAATAGGTAATAAATATCTAACAAAGAACTGCTAGGACAATTCACCCCTAACGTAGAGCCATTTGTCGCTTTCTTTTTCAAAATAGCTTTTTTCAGTAAATGAAGCATCTTTTTTATTCTGGATAAGATGGGCGACAAAAGTAACCGTAGCTGCAGCTCCCTTTTCCTTAAATTCAAGAATATCTAAACCACCAAATTCTGTATGAGATGAAAATTCAGATATATTTTTTGCCCACCTTATCGCATCCTTGTCAAATTGAGAATTAGCTCGATGGGTGGTATCCATTATATATTGAGGAAGACATAAAGCATACGCTGAAAATCTTGATCGCATAAGCTGCAAGGCTGTATCAGGCTTTTGCCCGATATGAAAGGGCTTGCAGCAAACTTCATATTGTTTACCACTTTTACAAGGACAGTTCATTCCATTTTTCATGAGTATACTATACTCCTTTTCTTATAATAGGCAAACATTTCACCTATGAGATAGCCAATCAAAGAAAGCAAAATACCCCCCACTTCTTTCGGGATTTTCATCGGATATATGCGAAATAGAATAAACCCAAATGCTCCAAAGAGGATGGAAATAAGAGCAGCCTCAAAATTTCCTTGCCTCCTAAATAGGGCAATGAAAATGGAGATGAAAAGGCAGCTAACTGACAGCTCATAGCTTTGGATAAGAAGATCGACAATGTTATCGAAATAGAAAGCAAAAAATATCGCTGTAATCGAAATAAGACATGTAATCCCTTGAACAATACGCATCGAGTCCTTGCGCCCAAAAATTGTCAGCTTGAAGTCGCTGGTAATATTAGAGCTGATGGCGTTTATCAATGATGTCGCAGTGGAAATAATTGCTGCAATCACAGCGCATCCCATCAAGCTTGCGATCAAGGGATTTGTTGTTTTAGTAACAGCGGTCAATAATACGCTACTTCCCTCGGGGATCTTTAGTTCCATAGTTTTTGCCAAGCACCCAAAAAAAACAGGAACTACGCAAACAATCATCGTAATAATTCCTGCAAAAAGAGAGGCTCTTGAAACAATTTTAGCAGATGCACCTGCAAAACACCGCTGCCCCATATCTTGCTCAATAACCATAAAAAGTAGTGGCATTAAAAGCCACCCACAGAGTTTTGTAGATACTTTTCCAAAATTTTCTAACTGAAAGGTTGGCATAGATAGTGTGGATGGATCTGAATAGAATGCAAATCCAAAGCAGAGGAGAAATACTACTGAGAAAAACGCCGCCTGTACCATATCTGTTGAGATAACAGCCCTTAACCCCCCTTGTGCTGTATACAGGATAACAATTGCCCAAAATGCTATGAACAAAGGGGTATTGCTCACTCCAAGACTCCCTAAAAACTTACCTGATGCGATGATTTGCGCCACAAGGATCATAAATAAAGAAATGATAGATAAAATGGATGCTGCTTTTCTAAGTAGTTGTGATCTGTAAACTACCTCAAAGATTTGAGCTACTGTCGAAACCTGGAATCCAGCTAATTTCCGCCCAACTCCTGCACCCAAAAGAATCAGCCCTAGTGCCACTCCGAGTGGATATAAAAGCACTGGCCAGCCAAATAGAAATGCTTCTTCGGCGGCACCAAGAACAACCCCTCCCCCAACTTGGGTGGCAAGAAACGTCATCATCAATGGGAATAAACGTACGTTTTTCCCTGCTAAAAAATAATCTTCCTTTCCCTCAAGATTCATAGAACCTCGTCTTCCGACGAACCAATAGAACAATTGAAGTGTAAAAAGCATAGTAATAAAAATAGGAATATTCATTTTATTTTTCTCCGAATAAAAAATTAAAGGTTTGATTAATAGGCTGGATTTTCTTATTCCAGTCTATAGCAGCTATAAATTTGAATTTTAATTTATAGAGTGATTAGTGAGCAAAATGCTCATGATGATGGGGATGATGGAGAGAAAACGAAAGTATCGGCAGAAGATTAACAGTAAGGCTTGATTGTAATTTTTTCATATCTTTCTCCAAAATGGAATATACTTATGTAATGATCTTACCTAAGTTAGATATATCCTAAGCAATTTATTTATTTTTAGCAAGCGCTTTTGGTGTTTGTTTATAAAGTTACTTACCAGAAACATTAGAACCAAATACAACAGAAACCTTATTCAAAATACCCTTTTGCTCTACGATGGCTTTTGTTACGGCACAAAGACCTAATTCATTAACGCTTTTTATAGCTTTTTTGATGGATAATGGCCAGCCCGTGCCTTTAAGCACATCTGGATATCCATTACAATCAAGATAGATCACCCTTACCATATTAAGTGAGGCAAGATTCTCTGGCTTTAAGAATGGAATTTTATGAAAGACGCAGCAACTCACTTTGGTATGAAGGACCACAACATTTTCATCATTAATAAATCTTATCACATCAGAAAGACTATCATGAGTGAAGGTAAGCTTCGGAAATATAGATAATTCTTCAACTTTGCTGGACATATTATTCCTCGTGAATAGTTTATATTCTACTTGAATGAAATAAATATGCAATCAAAAAGTATCTAACGACTAAAAAAGGGGGCTTGCCCCCCCCCTTCCCTCAACTTTTGAATGTAATTACTGACCGATACCTTTATAGCCTAGTGAGATATATACTTTGTTTGGGACTTCACGTTGCGCAATGATCGCATTTCTAAGCGCAGAAACACCCACTTCATGAACGCCCTCTACTGCATTGATATAAAAATTCCACTCACCCTCTTCAAGTAACCCCTTATGACCATTACAATCAAGATAGATCACCCTTACATTACTAAGAGATGCTGGTTTATCAGATTCTACAGTAGGGACCATATGGAACACACGGCAAGCACCTTCTGTATGTAGCACTAAAACGTTTTTCTCTTTTACAAATCTTATTACATCAGCAAGATTATTACTGGTAAATGTTAGTGTTGGAAATGTAGGTACTGCTAAAATGCTTGTGGACATAATTTTTCTCCTTGTTATTATTATGTTTGTGAAAAAACAGCTATAAGCTTACTAAAAATACATAAAAATGCAAGTGAATTTAATTGTTATTTTAATTCAAAGTAAAAAACTCACTAAAGCCTCGGCTCGGGCTATGATCTTCCAAAAGCCCCCCTTTTCTTTACCACTAACCCTATCTTACTATATTGTTTAACTTACCGCTTCATTTTTTACGCTAACAACTTGAGTATCAGCAATTTCAGAATGTTTTAGCTTCATTCTCATGAACCTTATCATTATCTTAACCTGCTTATGTTAGCGTTAATAATTGACTTTTATTTAAATTTATCATATAATTAAGGTTATTAAATTATAAACAATTATAATAAAGAGGAAGCCGTTATGGATAATGTTAAAATAGAGGCAATGCTTGGGACGGCAACGATGGGTATCTGCTTAGCAATACTAGAAACCATGATAACCTTTTTTGAACCAACTATAAAAAATTTACCCGTTAATCAATCTGTTAATCAACTTGCTTTTCCCTTCTTATCAAACACCTGCTTAAATCCTGAATATTCTCCAGCTAATAATCTATCTGGAAGAGCAGGTTTTATACAGATAGACAGTTCGAAACTCAATGATATGAGACAAAAGCTCATTGAAGTAAGAATATCGTTTGGGATAATGCTCGTAATAGTTACACTAACAGTCGTACTACCTAAAATATTAGACCAAATATACCCAAGGAGAGTGAGAATTAATAGAGTATTAGAGAGCGGAGTAAGACCTACAGAAGCCTCTGACACTACCGTTGATAAAATTTGTGTCATTTGTAGGGACAATTTCGAAGACCCTAGTAGGGTTTTTAGTCATACTACAACTAACGGTATACGACATACTTTTCATCTTCCATGTATAGAACAATGGGTTGATACACAAATTGAAGCATACTCTACCCCAACCTGTCCTGAATGTGTTGAAAGATTATAGCTTATACACCCTCCTCACCTTTTTTTGTTTGACTAAACATACCTGGGTTAAATAATCCAATATCGATTACAGAGCAACACCCTTTTGCCGCCATTGCTCTTCTTTCATCGTTGTTTTAGGGCCGTGGCCTGGATAGATAACCGTATCGGGTGGAAGGAGGGATAGCTTAACTAGGCTTGATCTCATACGATCCGGCTGACCGGTTGCAAGGGAGATAGACCCTATCCCATGTTTAAATATCGTATCTCCTGAAATAAGAAGCTTTTCTTGGAGGCAGTAAAAGCAACAACTCCCTGGGCTATGTCCTGGGGTGTGAATCACTGTAAATGTATGATCAAGAGCAAAAAGGGATAAATTATCAGAAAGGATAAAATCAGGTTTGGTTCCTTTAAATGGGTCAAACATCATCGGTACTCTATCACTTCCAGGGTGCTCCAAATTACCCCGATCTTCCTCATGAATATATACGGGTATATTGAATCTTTCTTTAACGATAGAGACATTTCCTATATGATCCCAATGGGAGTGGGTTAGCCAAATCGCAGTCGGTGTAAGCCCCTTCTTTTCCACTTCCTTAACCAAAGTTTTAAAACTATCAAAACCTGGATCGATAATCACTGCTTCTTTTGTTTTCTGAGAGTAAAGAATGTAGGTATTTGTATCTAACGGCCCTGTAGCAAAACAAAATATATTCATAGTAAGAATTTAAGCAAACACACTATTTTAACTCAAGGTGATTAAATCAATCTTAGAATAGAGATCTTGCAGATGGTTATAAATCCGAATCATTAGATTCTTTTGTTTTTCCATCAATAGCTATTGGGATAAGCATTTCTAGAAAATTCTGCTTTGTAACTACTGATTTGCCACTCTCTTGTTCAAGTTGAGCTCTTGCATCACCAGCAATCCGACCACCAGTTTTAGCTGCTGATTTATTCTTATCAAAACCTTGTGCATCCTGATTAACGGCTATCTCCTTTGTAGCCGCTTCTCCAAGCATGGAGAAGATTAACTCTAAATCTGTCATGTGATCTCGAAGATTCTCTTGCTCAAGCCCTTTATGTTTTTTATATTCAGATGGCGTCATGCCAAAAGTAGCCTTAGATATTTCAGCTGTTAGGATCGCATACTCTCTTTGAATTTTAATTCCTCTTTTATCCCACTCATCCGTCAATTCTTCACGGATTGCAATTCCACGAATACGTTTTTCAATCCATTCATCACTATATCCTTTAGCTTTATAAATACTACGTGTACGCAAAGTAGCAAGTTCTGGATCTTCAATTTCCTGGACACGGTCGTAACCTACTTTCGCTAACCATCTTTTAAAAGGTTCAGCTCTAGGTGAAGAAATAGATTGAATGATACGAAATATTGTTTCAGTATTTGCGGTATCTGTATCGTATTTTTTTCCATCAGTAGACTCTAGTTTCAGTTGTACGATTTTTTCGTACAACTGAATAAATCCCTCATCTTCAGAAAGTTGCCTTTTAAAATCAGACCAATAACGGCGCGGATTTGAACTGCCGGTAAGCACTTCTATAACGTCTATTATGGAAAAAAACCATTCCCCATGATGAAAAATCCGTCTAATTTTTTTATCTTGAAAAACAACTAATTTGTTTGTTTGATTTTCAATATTTTTTTTACCTAAATCCACAATCTTCCTTTATCTTTCATAGTAAGAATTTAAGCAAACACACTATTTTAACTCAAGGTGATTAAAAAAAACTCACCTTCTCATGAACAATTGCCTGAATTTTATTCCCCTCAGATTCCAACAATTCAATCAAAAAGTTCTTCCCGCGTCCAAAAGGCTCTCGATCTGGGAATACAACTTCTCCTTTCTTACCTGAAATTTCGAAAAATATCTTCATTGTTTTAACAGCGGCTTCCGATAACGATAAGACTCTAGAGGGCTTTTCGGTTTTGAAAAATATTTGATAGGCACCATTTGGGCATTGTTTTTGATTTATCTTTCCTGATAAATGTGTCTTGGCTGGAACTTTTCCAAACTCAAACTCTATTCAACCATCCATTTTAAAATTAATATATAATTCTATTGTATATGCAGAAGCCACCTATCCCCCATAGTTTAAAATAATTAGGTGAAAAATTTTAAGCTAAGATTAAATTTAACGCAAGGCGAAAAGATTAAAGATGTGTAAAAATCGTTGCATACTATTGCCAATCCTTTTATATGGAAGTTTAGCAATAATGTAGCTGCGTTTTTTTATGCCAAATAGATATTTTTCACTACCCCTTGCCGTTATGACCCTCTCATGGTCATTTTTAAATGCTGATGAGTGTAAGGTCAATGTTCCTTATGTTTTAAAGGCAAGCACAGAAACTCACATAAACACTTTAAAGCATCCGCTTATTTGCTTTGATGCAAAGGCTTCAAGGGCGCCGAGTAAAAGCCTACGTTTAACTCAAAAGGATCACATTCCTGTTGAACTTCTTGCTGAAGAGTCTGTTTGTTACCTTGAAGGGTATATACAGGCCCTGATTGATTCAAATTTCTATGAAACCTATGTAATTGTATCTGTAGATAAAGATAGAAATGTCTTTTTGTACAATTTGCCGTCAGATTTGCGCATAAAAAATAGTATCATCTCGTTTGTACAGGACTTACCAGGCGTTGGCAAGGTGGTTGAAAAGAAAATTGATAAAACTGCAGCAGAACGTGTGAAGGAACGAAGGGTAAACCTTCAATTAACAGGTGTTTGGTTTCCTGAAAGTACGGTTTTGTTTGAACCGCTTATTGCAAGCCCAAGAGATCCTGTCTATTCTATTGCTTATCGTTTTGGGGATTATGTGCTTGCAAAGGATCAAATCGCTATATCTTTAGGCGATATTTTCCCTATCTACCGATTCTTCAATGTATTTGGTGGTGACGTTCAAATTGATATTGGTGCCTGTATGTGGGCAGATTTCAATATTAATCCCTCTAATCAGCCAAATGGTGAGTGGGCAGAGCTTGTTACCACCGACTACATCCTTTCAATACCCATCAGCTACTCAAGAGACAGCTACTCCTTTCGCCTTCGTATCTATCATATTTCTTCTCATCTAGGTGATGAGTTTATGGTCAATCAGCCGGATGTGCTTCGAACCAATCCGAGTTTTGAAGCAATTGATTTTTTTGGTTCGTTACAATTTAATCAGGCCTTACGTTTTTATTTTGGACCTGGTGTAATTCTTAATTATGATAGCTCTTTTCCTATGGGCCATTTTTATTTTGAGTATGGTTTAGAATTTAGACCTCTTGTTCATAAATATAAACATCCCCGTCTTTACGGATACCCTTTCTTTGCCCTTGACTGTCAAAACTGGCAAGTGCACGACTACAGACCCTCTCTTACCACCCAACTTGGGTATGAATGGTCTAAGTATGAAAGAGCTGGAAGAAATTTTAGGGTCTTTTTTGAGTACCATAACGGCTATAGTGAAGGTCAATTTTATGATCAAATCACTGAGTATTGGGCAATTAGAGGCGCCTGGGGCTTTTAGGTTACTTATTTTCAGTGTGTTACAAATATCTTGGCTTTAATTTAATATTAAGATAATATTAATATCATCTAAATATTAAGGTTATATGCACAGTACAAATCCACTTTTCCCAAAAATGGTCTACGCACCTGATCCTAAATACACTCGAAAGGGTGATATTGAACCTTGGGATCCAAAAACCACTACACTTATAGACGCCCGTCCATGGCATGTAGTATTAGTAGATAAAGTGAAGGCAGCTTGGGTGTTTATTAAATGTGCCATCTTAATGATGATTGAAAATATTAAAATTTCCTTAAAAATCAAACCTGATACTTCACTTGATTTAACAAATGTTAACGTACTAAATAGTCTTGATAACAAAAAATCCAATAAAGATCTATACGTCTTCATTCCAGGACTTGGGGCATCTGCTGTAATGTGGGTAGAGTATGTAAAAGAAATTGAAACTGCATACAAAAAACTGGGTAAGGAAGCTGATATTAGAGTGGTTAAAAATCGAAAAGATGGTAATCAATCCTTTGAAGAAACTATTACTCCAATTAAAAAGATGCTCCAAACATATTGCAAGAGGAATCCAACTAATCGCATCGTCCTTGTAGGTACATCTTTAGGCGCCCTTTCCTCTTCTTACCTAGAAGAGCATTTAAGAAATGTTTCTCCTACTAATGCTGTGTTTGTCGGATCTATCACAGGTGCTTATGGCTCAAAAATGGTAAGTAAATTAGCCAAATTTCCCCTAGCAAAGCTATTTTTAAACCCTGATTTACTGGAGCGTTTTTCACATAAAAATGAGCATACAAAAGCGCTCGTACTTAATCAGCGGAAAGAGTTACCAAAAAATTGTGAACGAGCCTTTGTATACTATGCAGGTATGGATGAAACAACTGTTACACCCCCTTCAAATGAGCATCCAAGAATGGATAATTCATCAAAAGTAAAGCATTATAATGTTTACGGCGCCTGTCATGTAAGTACTACAAAAATAGTTACTAAGCATTTATGTGAAAGAGCGATTGCTTTTCACAAATCCTAAAAAATTAGGCCGTAACAAGGGTTACATAGGGTAGTAAAGAATCAATATGACTATTTACGTAATCCATTAATAGCAAATAGTCCTTTGGTGTGAATTTCGGCTTTCCTATCCCATGGAAAGAGCCTACAGCATTTCCTACCAAGAAGTTGGTTTTTCCTGATAAAATGAGCTTGAGGTTAAGCTCAAAATCTTCCAGACTATGATCATAGTTAGGGTTAAATTTCCCCATTTTTAAAAAAAGATCTCTATTTATTAAGAAACATTCGATCGAATTTCCCATCACCCCATCAACGGTTTCATTTTTATAGGCAAAGGATTTTCCAAACCCTTTTAGATCTAGACCAAGTTCGGCTCCATCGTCTGTTTCAAAAGAAAACAGATGTAATCCAAACTGTCTTACAGTGCGATTTTTTTGATGAGTTCTTATCCCAACACTACCGCATGTTTGAAGATTCTTTAAATAGGTATTTACCATTAATGAAATTGCATCGTTTTCAAAAACAACATGTTGAGATAAAAATACTACTAAATCACTTTCTATTTCCTCAGTTGTATTATTCAAAATTTTTCCAATTTGGTGCTGAGAGCTTTCAAATAAGTTAAGATTCTTATAGCCAGCTGAAAATGCCAAGATTTCTGCTTTATCCTCAAGTGAGGCATCATAAAGGGCGATGGTAACCTTAAAATTAGTATATTTAGTTTTGATATAAATCGATTCTAAACAAGCAAATAACTCATCTACATGTTCTTTTACAGGAATAATCACATGTACAAGTGGGGTAGCTTCCATTTCTACTAAAAAATTATCCACAAAAACCTTTGGTGTAATGCGGTAAGGTAGATCCTCATATTTATCTAAGAATTTTCTGTGATTTTCTTCAAAGTCTTCATCTTGCTCATCAAGCGATTCTTTTACAATATCCACGCCAAAAAAAACCCCAACCTTAACACCTTTTTTGTAGTTACCAATACAAAAATCATATTCAAAGAAGCTATCTGCCATAAATCTTTCATCAAATGTGGTGGCTAGGCGATCTTTATGCACGGCCATCAAACTTCCTTCTAAAGAAATTACATCCAGAATTTTACCATTAAAGGCCTCGCCAAAGCGGTTCATGCCTTCATCGTTATATTTTTCATACCAAATAGTTCCACACAAAGGTTCCTCTTTCTCCCATAGCATCCCAGATTTAGGGATAATCAAAGTGCCAAGTGTGCCAATTATTCCATGTGAATTCATCGAAAATGCATCAATAATCACCCTTGCCCAATTCTCAGAGTAAATGGTCACCCCTTTTTTCAAAAATACTACCACATCGTGAGCTGATTCCTTTAACGCCCTATTAAACCCCTTAGAAAGATCTTTGTTTGAAACACAAATACACTTAACCTCTTCCACCCCAGAGATTTCTCGCATTTTATTTTCAAATACTGGAATTGCATGATCCGCTTCATAAACAAGGGTTATCAAATTACACCTCTTTTTTTATAAAAAGAGCATAATTATTAATTAAATACCATTTTTAATTATAGAAGTTATTAGGTCGTTAGAATAAAGAAACTTCTGCATGTTGTCATAGATTTTGAAATACCTACCATCTGGCCCTATAAGGAAAACCAAAGGCTTAGTTTCTATAAGACCATCTGCTCCATAGGCAGAAATTATATCCCCTTGCTCATCCGACAGTAAATCGAAAGATACCTGAAGTTTATCATAGAATTTTCGATGATTTTCAATAGAATTGCTGCTGATACCGTAGACAACAAATTTATCATTCATCGATGTTTCGATCAGCTTTTGCATTTGACGTAATTTCTTTTGTGCGCTCACTGTGAAATTTCTTGGATAGAAAAATAAAAGGACAAAAGATCCCCGATGAGCTGCAAGTGTATGGGTAAATCCCTCTTGATCTTTTAGACTAAAGGCGGGGGCATCATCACCTACTTGTGGGTGATTTGCAAAAATCTGCATGGAGAAAAAGAAAATAATGAAATATCGCATAGCCCTGTAATTACCACAAAAGTTATAATAACACTATGTTTTTAAAAGTAAAAGTAAAAGCTAATGCACGAATTAATTCCATCGAGAAAATGGAGGGGGAATTTTTAGTTGTGAAGGTAAAGTCCCCCAGGGAAAAGGGGCTGGCTAATAAGAATTTAATTCAAACAATTTCAGATAACTTTAACATTCCAAAAAGCGCCATAGTCATAAAATCTGGAGAAACCTCACCGAAAAAAATTCTTGAAATTGACGATCTTTATGCAAACCTTGTATTTGAAAAACTCTCCTTCTTCACAAGACTTTGATGTTCTTTAAATATTCGTATTGGATAGGTTTTAAGGGCTCCCTTACCTCGGTATTTACAGGGTAAAGATCGCATATTTTTAATCACTCTAGATTTAACAGTGGTGATAGACTCCTGCTCTACATCTGTCACTTTTTGCAAAAGTGGTTGCTTTTCTAGCGATGAATGAAATTTTCCAAAAATGGTTTTTTTGTTTAAGGAAAGGATGTTTTTAGTAATTATATCTCCAATAAACAACCCTTTATGCAAAAATCGATAGATCTGAAATTCAGAATCAAGCACCTCTTGATTTCGATAATAATGGTAGCAAATCTTTGGAAGAGTCAGCCTAAGCTCAGAAGGATCTAATAAGACCCCCTTTAAACTTGGGGTATAATAGGGAAATTCTTCAATAAACTCTCTTGTAATAGCCCCCTTTAAAAAGATTTCATCCTCTACATTTAAGCTTGCCATCTTCATGCCTAAGTTTTTATCAGAGGCATCGATAAACTTAAGGTCTTTCCCTTGCTCTACATAAAATAAAGGGATATTAAAGGTAACAGCAGCATATAAATCTAACGAGGCAACTGAACCACCAAGAAATGCGCTTCTTGTATCCAATTCAGATTCAACTTCGAAAGAGGTAGAGCAGTTTTCAGAGACAACATAGGCTGGTGCAATAAATGATGCTATCCACTCTGCTTCTGTGGCAACTGCAATTTGTCTTGGTAAATAATATTCTATTATTCTTTTATAAAAACTAAGAGCAATTTTATTTCCCGAAACTTTTAAAATAGGTTGCCCTGGAAAAAAAACCACCCCCTCTAAGGGAGCTTGCAATTTTATATCAAAGGTAAGATTTGAGATAAATCTAATAAATCTGTCCGAAAAAAGTAGTTTTCCATCTGCTTTTTGCAAAGAATGTAAATAAGCGATTTCCTCATCACGAAAAACCCTCTTATTTAAGTACTTCTTAATGGATGGTAGGCCGATAAGCAACATCGATGAAATAGGTTCTGATGCTGAAAATGAAATGGCAAAATTTTCTTCTTTTTCACCCTCATTGTTTAACCAAAAAGTATATATTTCCAAAAGTGTGGTAATTCCGTACATCATCGCGCTTCTATTTAAGATATCATTTTTCTTTTTTAAGGAAATTGTTAATAATCAGATCTATCGAGCACTTCTTCTCGCTCTTTTTTGAGATTATCAATATCGCCTTGAATTTGATCAGCGATTCTATCATATTCATCTGCAGATTTCCAGCTTTTTTGTGCAGAGGCAAGCCCATCTTCTGAAGAATTAAACTGCAGACGATCTCCTTTAGTTCTCAATCTTGCAGCTTTTGCTAAATAATAGGCTTTAAGTTCTTCTAAAGATTGTATTTGAGAATCAATCATGCCAATATCTGTTTCTTTATTAGATGCATTTTTCGATATGGTAAATTTTTTCGTAAGAGCATGTAAAGAATCTTGGCCAAAAAAACTAAACGCTAAAATAATTAAAGTTCTAACAATCAATTGGAGGCTTCCTGCTTTTGCTCATATTCAAGTTTCATGAGCGCTGTTTGATGCTCTTTTATCTTTCTCTCATATCGCTCTTGCTTGTTATTAGCTCTTCTTACCTCACTCATATCGCGTGTTGTTAACGCTTTTAAAGAAACCTCTTTTTCTTTTTCAAGAGCTGTTTGATACTTCTTAATTTCAGATTTTTGATAAGCAATTTGCTCATTTAGCGAACCATTTGGATCTGGATGAGCCGTAAGCTCAGTTTTTTTAAACATTTCACAACTAGTACAAATTACACCGGTCATCAAAAATACAATGAAAAGAGCCTTTTTATTCATAACACACCTCATAAGTTCATCCATACAAAAAATTATTATATTATCAAGATAAAATTGTAACTTTAGCAATATCCTTTTATATGATAGAATTGACTAATCTATGAAAACAGTTCTTATCACTTTAATTTTCCTATTCTTAGCACCGCTTCACGCTTTTCCCTTTAAAAATATTTTTTCTCAAGGTAATACAGGCGATTATAGTATCTATCAAAACGGAAGTTCAGTGACTATTTTAAGCATTCACTCTAAAGAACTTCCTTTTATTACGTTTGAAGAAATTACTGTACCAAAAAGTATCTATGAAAATGTTAAGGGAAAAGATCTAAATACATGGGTAAATAATAATGCTCCAGGCAACACTTGCTGGACATTAATGGAAATTAATCTTGACACTCTTCAGGTAACAGGTTCTTACTGCCTTTCTCGTAAATCTCATCTCTATATTAATAAGGAGGATACATTAATTGCTTCTTTATTAAACCTAGATCTTACTCCAGTAAAAGAAGAGGATAGGTCAAAAATTGGACCAAGAAGGGGTGAAAAAGTGGATACCCGCCCCCTTTGGAAACCATCTATGTTTGTTGGTGGAAAAAAGAAAGAGCCAAATAAAATGGATGTCTATCAAAGTAATTGGGAAAATGATGGCTCAGCTCTTTCTGGAAAACAAATTCAGCTCTATTTGTTGAATGACTTCCCCTTCCCCTATTGGATCCAATTAGCAGGATCCATTGGATCAAAAAAAATGATTTCCATCGACTCTGGCGTAGCTCTTATTTCCCCAGCAGAAAAGATCCCCCGAGTTCCTCCAAAATTTATTAGTGGATTAGTGCCATCTGAGGGTGATTCAGAAATCTTATCCTTTACTGTACAGGGGGATAGAACTTCCAAAGGATTTACCATTTATCTTCTTGAAATGGATAAAGGGGGTAATAAACTCATTCCTATTGAAGCAAAATGCACCCCTACTGATCATAGTCATTTTAAATTTGACCTATCCAAAGGTACATTAAAAGATTTACTCACCCCTGGGAAAAAATACCGTTTAACCCTTTCTTATGAAGAAGGTGGTGAAATAAACTCTATAATTTCTAAAGATATAATACACTGGAAATAAAACCTAAAAAAAGGCTATACTAGATTCTATGAAGAATTATTCACTCAAAAAATCGTTATCCATCTTCTTTTACGCTTGTAACACGTTTAAAAAAAGAAAACATACACTATCGTCTGAAATTTCGTCACAAATTGAATTTAGACTCGCTAAGTTACAAGAGTTTATTTCTTCTAAGGATAAAATCTCTGCTACAGCTGAAGCAAAAGTTATAGAAAAACTTTTAAAAACACACTTTCCTTTGTCAAATGTAACTAAATTTGTCCAAAGTGCCTCTATGCTCCTTGTTGCTTTATTTTTTGCAATCATCATAAGACAAACTTGCTTTGAGCCGATGGAAATCCCGACAGGATCGATGAGACCCACTTTCAGAGAGGGTGATAGACTTATTGTTTCCTATTCTCAGTTTGGAATAAATGTTCCACTGATGCCAAAGCATTTTACCTTTTCCCCTGATGAAGTTAAAAGGATGGGAACGATTGTATTTACTAGCGAAGGGATGGATATACCAGGGTCGAAAATTAACTATTTCTATGTATTTCCAGGGTACAAGCGTATGGTCAAAAGAACTATAGGATTGCCTGAAGATACTCTTTATTTCTACGGTGGTAAGGTTTATGGGATTGATAAAGAGGGAAATGATATTAGCAATGATCTACAGAAAGGAATCCTTTCTCATATAGAACATATCCCTTTTATTAGTCTTACAGGAAGACCTGATATAAATGAAGATATGGTAGGGATGTCAGTTCAAAAAGAGGTGATCGTCAAGCAAAACCATTTACCTATTGTAAAACTTACCGCAAAAGGTAAAACAGAAGTTACGTCAAAGCTTTTACAAGATAACGCTTCTGATGTTCATGAGTTATGGGGGATGGGAAATTATGGGATGGCAAGAATTGTTCCCTCTGAAAGTCTCTATTTTTCAGATAGCACTATCTCACTTCTGCTGAAAAATCCAGAGGCAAAATACTTTTTAGAGATATCTCACCATGCATCTGTGAGCAAAGCTTCAAACACCTTTGACTACCGAGGGGTGAAAAGACCTTCCCTACAAAGTAGTGTATCCTATATCCCTCTAAGCACAAAGTCTCTTGAGCGCATCTGGGACAATCTATACACTTCAAGATTTACTAGTAATAAAGGTTACCTTCAACAGTTTGGCAAGAGTTATACCTCTTCCATGCAATTAAAAGATCGGCCAAAAATTAAAGGTCACCTTGAAGATGGTACCTATGAATTTATTGATGGTATTGCCTATAAAGTAAACTGGCAAAACGATCCGTTTTCGATGGTCCCCTCCCTCTCTATTCCAAAGCAAGTTTCTAAAGATCATCCATTTGGAAGTTTTTCTGAGGCTAATTGTGTAGCTTTATACAACATGGGTATCGAACAGAGTAGATTTATTAGTGGCGGCCGTCATCCTGAAATCGCCCCGTCAAGGTATGCCTATTTTAGAGATGGGGATCTTTATCTTATGGGGAAAATGATTTTTAAGAGCGATAGTGAGGTATTAAAAACCTTTGTTTTGACAGAGCGGGAAAAATCCATCACTATAAAAGACTATGTTTCATTTGTGGATGAAGGTGCCCCAATTCTAACCGATGGGACCATTGATAAAGAAAAGATCCAAACCTATGGATTACATGTTCCAAAGAAAAGCTATTACTGCCTGGGTGATAATCACGCCCAAAGTGGCGATAGCAGAGAATTTGGCTTTGTTCCAGAGGATAACATTAAAGGTGTAGCTTCAACCCTTCTATGGGCCCCGGGCGGTCGAGCTGGCGCTCCCCTTCAAGAACCATACCCACTTTTTAATATTCATAAAATCTTTGTGTGGTCGGTTTTATTTATAGGAATAGCCCTTTACTACGTACGAGCCTCTAGAAAATACCGACTTGTGAAAAACTCACCCCTTGAGCGCTTTACAAATGGAAAAGAATCATTTATCAACATGATCTTAGTACGGTAAATGTAACAAAAATGGTCACCATTATTAATAAAGTGGTGACCATTTAAATTAGCTATAATAAATCATCTTATGTATGCTAAATTTAAATTTAAATATCACCACCCGCAAGCAAAGCTTGCTAGAGATCACAGAGATCACAGAGAAAATGCATTAGGATTCTTCGAAGCTCCATCCAATTTCTAGGCCAAAGAAAATTTCGAGAGAGGTCTATTAAACTTTTACAGATTTTTAAATAATTCAATGGATTTTCTCTGTGATCTCTGTGATCTCTAGTGAGCAAAGCGAATGGGTGGTTAAAACACTGCAAGTATGCGATTTGTATTGGAAATGACAGGGGCTATAAAAAATTAAACACAAAGATACAAATAATGCATCAAATTATTTTTTCCATTGTGCCAAAAATGAATTTGTCAATTCTATGAAGAACTCTTTAAAAGCTCTCCCTTTCGCTAAAGAGGCGTTCATTTTTTGGCAACAAATTCTAAATCTTGAATGACCTATAACTTTAGGTAGATTTTACAATGGTCATAAAGACCTCTTCACCATTTAAATCAATCTTTTCCCCAAAAGCAGTATCTTTAAGCTCAAGTTTTACAGCAAGAACTTCATGAGATACAAAATCCCCGTGATTTACTAAAGCTTTTTCTAGCTTATCGGTTCTTGAGAGGGTAATTTCAATACGGTCTGTCACTTGAAAATCATGGGCCTTTCTCATTGTATTTACCTTGTTGATCAGCTCTCTTGCAATACCTTCAAGTTCAAGCTCTGGGGTAATACGGGTATCTAAAGCTACGGTGATTCCGTTATCAAAGGCGGCAATTAACCCTTCATGCACCACTCTATCTAAAATTAGATCTTCCTTTTCAATTCTATACTTTTCATCACCCATTGGGATAAAGACATCTTCATCATTCATCACCTTGTCATAGTCAGCTTTTGCTAAATTCTCTATCAGCGATTTGCAAGCATTCATATATTTACCCACTTTTCCTCCAAGGGAGCGATAGTTTGGCTTGATTTTATAATGAACGAATTTTGTTTCATCCCCATGTAGATTAATATCTTTTACATTCAACTCTTCACAAATAAGGTGGTGTTGCATTCGAAGAGATTCGATAACTTCTTTTTTCTCAGAAACTACATATACTTTTGCTAGTGGCTGTCGAACTTTCAATTTATTCTCTTTTCGTAATGAGTGGCCTAAGTTCACCACCAGTTGAGTGTAGCTCATCTCTTTTTCAATCAGCACATCCCTTAACTCTTCATCGTATAAAGGATAATCTGCTGTATGCACAGATTCTGCCATTCCATCACGTCTTAACTGCTGATAAATAGCTTCGGTGATAAATGGTATAAATGGTGCGGCAATCTTAATATAGGAGAGAAGTACTGTATAAAGAGTTTCAAAAGCTTCCCGTCTATCACGCGTGTTTTCCTCTGCCCAAAACCTTGTTCTTGTTCTTCTAATATACCAATTGGTTAACTCTTCAATAAATTTTGATAATGGTTCAATCGCTTTATCAATTAAGTAATTATCCATCCCCTCTTGTACATTCTGCGTAAGCTCTTGCACTTTTGATAAAATCCATCGATCAATGGTTGCATGAGGTCTACCATAATCTTCAGAGGTTGGGATCCACTCATAAATAGTTGCATAGGTTGATAAAAATACATAACAATTCCATAAAGGGATGATCAATCGTTTTAAAATTCCATCGACACCTTTTTCAGAAAAGTTAAAATCTTCAGCACGCACCAATGGGCTATCGAGTAAATAGAGTCTTGTGGCATCACTTCCAAATTTCTCCATCACCTGTTCAGGTTCCGGATAGTTTTTTAAACGCTTAGACATCTTATGCCCATCTTCGGCAAGAACAATCCCATTAACGATTACATTTCTAAAAGCTGGCTTATCAAACAGCGCGGTGGACAATACATTTAACGTGTAAAACCATCCCCTTGTCTGATCTAACCCTTCAGCAATAAAGTCAGCAGGAAAATTACTTTCCGTCTCTTCTTTATTTTCAAAAGGGTAATGATTTTGAGCATAAGGCATGGACCCTGACTCAAACCAGCAGTCAAACACTTCAGGGATTCTTTTAAACACTTTTCCATTTTCTTCAAAGGTCAATTCATCAATGAAATGTCTATGAATATCATCGATCCCCTCTTTCCCTGTTTTTTCTTCGAGCTCTTTGATAGAAGAAATGATTCTTATCTCTCCATCTTTACTTCTCCAAATAGGGATTGGTGTACCAAAATATCTATTTCTACTTATTGCCCAATCTTGCGCATTTTCTAGCCATTTTCCAAAACGTCCTTTTTTAATATGACCTGGCACCCAATGAATAAGCTTGTTATTTTCAATCATACGATCTTTTATCTTTTCAACAGCGACAAACCATGTGGTAACCGCTCGATAAATAAGAGGCTTATCTGTTCTCCAGCAAAAAGGGTATCTATGTCTAATGGTTGTGTGTAAAAAGACTTTTCCCTCACCTTTTAGATGTTTGATGATCTCTTTATCGGCATCTTTTACAAAAACACCTTTATATTCAGGAACTTCATTTGTAAACCTACAGTTCACATCAATTGGACAAACTATCTCAATATTTTCCTTTTTACATAAGGCAAAATCATCCTCACCAAAGGCAGGAGCCATATGCACAATTCCTGTTCCGTCTGAAAGAGAAACAAAATCCCCAGCTAAAATTTTAAAAGAATTTTTATGGTGAGAGAAATAGGGAAACAATGGCTCGTAAGATTTTCCAACTAAATCCTCTCCCCTCATCTCCTCTTTAATTTCATATTCCCCTTCTGATTTGTAATAAGTAGAAAGACGAGCTTTTGCTAAAATATAGGTTTCTTCTGAGTGCTTATCTTTAATTTTTACATAAATTTCTTTTTCTGAAAGAGCAAGGGCTAAATTTGAAGGAAGTGTCCATGGGGTGGTGGTCCAAACGAGCAAATAAGTCTTACTCCCCTGAAGTCTAAATTTAATTGTTATTGATGGATCGTCTACTTCACGATAATTTAAATTCATCTCAAAATTAGAAAGCGGAGTGCCTAATGCAGGGGAATATCCCATCACTTTAAACCCTTCATAAACTAAATCTTTATTCCAAAGCTGACCAAATACCCACCAAACAGATTCCATAAATGGTAAATCCATTGTTCGGTAAGTTTTTTCAAAGTCCACAAAACGTCCCATCCTTTCTACTGTATCCTTCCACTCACCAGAATATCTAAGAACGATTTTTCTACACTCTTCATTAAAATTTGCAATACCGAAATCTTCAATCTCTTTAGCGCTTTTAAACTTTCTCTCTTTTTCAATTTCATTTTCAATAGGAAGGCCATGACAATCCCAACCAAACCGCCTTGGTACGTAAAACCCCTTCATCGTCTTGTATCGAGCAACTACATCCTTAATAGTTCCTGCTATCATATGACCGTAGTGAGGTAAGCCTGTAGCAAAAGGAGGGCCATCATAAAAAACAAAATTTTCACAACCCTTTCGATTTTCAACAGATTTTTTGAAAATGTCTTTATCCGCCCAAAATTTCAATATTGATCTTTCAATCTCTGGCATCGCTCTTTTATCTTTTTTAAACATACAAATCCTTCACTAGGTTGGTATAAATCTTAGCATATTTATCTATTGCTTCCAATAAGAAATGGGAAAAAGTAAGTCTTTTCCTATATCAATCTATTCCTTAGAATATAAGTATGCAAAAAAGTGAAAAAAGATGTTTTGGTGAGGGTAAGGATTTTTATGCCCATTACCACGACCATGAATGGGGCATTGCCCTTTATGATGACACAGATTTATTTGAACTACTATGCCTTGAGGGTGCTCAGGCTGGCCTTTCTTGGGAAACTGTTTTAAAAAGAAGGGAGGGTTATAGAGAGCTTTTTAAAAACTTTGATCCTCAAAACTGTGCCAATTTATCTGATGAGGAACTTGAAACCTTTTTAAAAAACGAAAAAATTATCAGAAATCGGCTTAAAGTTTATAGCGTAAGAAAAAACGCCCTCATCTTTTTAACTATCCAAAAAGAATGCGGCAGCTTTAGCAGCTACCTTTGGGGTTTTGTAAACCATACACCTATCACAAATTATCCAAAAACACTAGGGGAAATTCCAATTAAGACCGAAATTAGCGATGCAATTTCAAAAGATTTGAAAAAAAGAGGAATGTCCTTTGTAGGCTCCACCATCATTTATGCCTACATGCAAGCTGCCGGTTTAGTTAATGATCATTTAGTAAGCTGCCCCTTTAAAAAAATTAAGTGCTTCCATACTGCCCTTTAACACATTTTTCTATTCTTTCTAATAACCCATTAACACCAAAACCTGAATCTAATAAAATGGTGGCGTGAGGGTTGGCTTTTGTAATCGTTAGTATCTGTTCATATCTTTCAAAAATACCACCAGCGACTAAGGCTTCTTTGAGTGCTTTTTTTCTAGAATCCTTAATTTTTTTATCATAATCTCTTTCCTGTTCTAAGAGTGATCGAACTTCAGAAGAATTTTTGTTAAACTCATTCATATTTATCAAAAAATCTCTTTTTTGGAAAAGAAAGGTTCTTCCATTTAAAGAGGTGTAAAGAGTGTTGGGGGATTCAAACTTTATACAGGATCTAAAACATGGACAGTAAGAGGTGAAAATAGAATAAGGAAATTGACCTGAAACTTCTTTAAGCTGCTTTTTATACGACTTTTTTGCACTCTCAGAGTTATCCCTAACCACCACTACATCAGCAAGTCCCTGAAAAACAAAGACCTTCCCCCTTGTTTTAGATTGAGCATTAATAAATGCACCAAGATAATTTATAATTCCTCTTCCAGGGCCAGATAAAGTGTTATTGACAAAATCAGTAAATGTAAAATAATTTTCTTTAAAATTGATTATAACAATTTGCATGTTACCTCTCCTTATTATGAGATTTTTGAGCTTCCACAAAATTTTCAGGTGGGATATTGATAATGACAAAATCTCCATCATCAGAAGAAAGTGAAGGTTTATAGGCTAATAACTTAACCAATTCTGAATATCTCTTTTTTAAAGCGCTATCATCACACACTGTATCAACCTCCTTCAAAACAAAATATTTACCAGACCTACACTTAGGAGCGGAAAAAAAATCACGATGTAATTGATATAATGCATCTACCCACCCCCCTTCTTTTACCGCTTTTATGATCCTTTGATTTCTAATCTCTGAAGGTGGATTAGCACTGCTGACAAACTCCCTATTGAGTAACCTCTTGATTTGCCTAGCGGTTAAATTATTATTAAAATTGACCTCCCCAATGGAAACAAGGCGAGACGAATTTGGTATTTTTGAACTTTTATCAAAAGTGGTGTTGTCAAAAATTTTCTTCTTTGAAAATTGTCTAACACAAGAGAGGAACGTATTTTCAATTAAACCCTGAGCAACTTCATAAACAGTCCTTGACTTTTCAAAATCACGAGGTAGATCTAAAGCAATGGAGATGTTACCCGTA
>CAMCSI010000002.1 GCA_945877885.1 Chlamydia trachomatis | reverse complement strand
CTTAAAAGAAACATCCCCTGCTGATAGGGCTGCCAAAAAGTATAGGCGGCATTGATAAAAAAGATCATGGCACAAGAATCGCTCGGATATTGGGGAGGGGGAACAGCATAATGATCGTCATAAGCTCTTACAGAAGTTTCGCAATTATCATTATCAAAGCAATCGCCATAAAGGGTTACAAAAGTAACCATTGAGATAATGGTAGATTTGGCAAATGCGGGCATATACATAAGGGATGTGTCCTAACTTTTCTCCTATCTAAATGATTTACCTATTAAATTCAAGGTGAAGAAGTATAGGGGATGGAAGGATAAATAATCTGATTTTTTTTGACAAAAAAAAGATCAGAGATTTCTCCCTGACCTTTTTTTTCAATCGACTTGATGAATCAAGTGATTAGAAGTTTACTCTCGCTACAGCTGTCAAACCTTGCATTGAGTATTGTCCTCTTACGCCTTGTGGGGCAACAACACCTGTGTAACCATTGTGTGCAAAGTAAGTTTGTAGTTCCCAACCTAGTTCTAATCTTAGAGCCCACTCTGTCCAGAATGAATCCCAACGTAGACCTAATGTACCTTCAAGCATTGGAGCTACATTATCAAACTTTGTTGCTAAGTTATATTGAGTTCCAAGATTTGTTGTTCCAAGATAGTAATCTTGTCTTTCGTTAACGTTGTAGTTATTTAACATCATTGCAACACCTGAAGATAGGAATAATCCAAACTCATTTGCAAAGTAGTATGTACAATCTACACCTGCATATGGTCCAATTCCCCACCAGGATTGATTCATTCTAATCTGATCTGATGTAGCAGTTGTTAATGGAGAAATTGAGGCAGCAGCAAAAGTACCATTAGAGTTCAACGCTTGTGAATCCCATGCACCTAATAGACCGATCCAAGGACGGAAAGCTAGGTAATGACCTGCATAAAAAGCTCTGTCAAGACATGCATCAATTCTGTTAAATTGCATATGAAACTGACTTTCTATTGTATTATAAGAGACCGCATCATCTGACCAAACTGAATAAAATGTACCAGATGAACCTGTTTGAGTAAGGGCAACACCGCTATCTTTCATGCCAGGAGCATGGTCGAACCATGTGTAGTTTAATGCAACAACCCAACCATCATGGTGAGTATTTGCTCCAAGACCTACTTTAAAACCGCTGACGCCGTTAAATGCTGGGCTTACAACTGTTCCAGGTGTAGATGTTGTTAGAGCTTCACTGTCATTTGCACCTTCAGCGATTGCTACGTTTGTTCCGCCTTCATATGGTACCCAGTAAGTATATGCAGCACCTACAAAGAAAGATAAAGCATCTTCCCCGTGAGCATTCACTGGAGGTGGCACAGCATGAGTTGTTTTTTCTTTTTGCATATCATTATCATATGCAAATACCGCTGTAGTTGCAGACATAGCTGCTACTGCAAAGATCGGTAACATTCTTTTTAGGTTAGTATTCATTCCCTTTATTCTCCCTTTCAATTAGGTTTTTTTTGTTTGTTAAAATAATCTATTCGTTTTTTAAAACTTTAATTCAAGAATATCTCGAGATTTAAAAACTGTCAATCTTTTTTCCCGAAAATGTCTTATCTTAATTAATAAATTTTATTGTCGCTTACTTAATCTCTTATCTAGACTGCTTTTCAGAAGATCAAGTTGCTTTATTTTTTATCTAAAAAAAAGAAAATCTCTCTTTTTTTATCTCTATTTTTTAGATTTTTAGTGCAAAAAAGGAGAGTTATCTTTGTAAAAATGAGATCAAACTATTCAGTTGATGTGTCCATTCAATGGAAAACCCACCAAGTTTATCCACAAACACATACCATCCAGCCCACAAAAGACCGAGCCCTAGAATGGATTTTAGCGGCATACCAAGAAAGGAGATTTGCACGTTAGGGGCAAGTCTATTTGCGATCCCTAAAAACGATTCGGCCATTAAAATAGCAAGCAAGGCCGGTGCTGCAAGTTGTATGGAGACAGAGAAGATCTTATGCATGTTCTCTATAATCACAGACCAGAAATGATTGTTATGATTATAAAAGGCATGAGGAATAAATCCATCTACTGGGATAATTTCAAAAGAGGTAGCAACAGCATCAAAAAAATATAGGGGACCTGAGAGCCCATAATAGAGGGCTACTAAATAGTAGTTCATTAAAATACCGATCGTGGAGGCTTGAGATTGTGTACTTGCATCTTGTCCCATCATCGATGAGGCCCCACGTGCATAGTCAATAAAAATCCCTGAGCTTTGGGCGATAAAAAAGGGAACAGAGCTTAAATAGCCTAAAAGAAAGCCGATCATGATTTCTTTTAGTGAAAATAAAAGAAACATAATCGAAATCATATCGATGTGCTGCACTCTGTTAATTAAAATAGTGGGTAAAAATACAAGGGTTAAAGCCAGGGCAAGGGCCGCTCTTGCTATTGTTGGAATTAATTTTGCCCCTAAAAAGGGAGCAAGACCACAAATGGGGGCAAAACGCATAAAGCCAAGTAAGATGAGCTTGAAAAGATTTGTATAGGTTAACCCTTCAACACTTGTGATTAATCCAATAAAGCCTTCATCCATAGGGGCTTTAGTTCCATTTGTAGAAGTTTAGGAAAATTGATTGTGCAAATTGAAAAATTTGACCAGCCAAAAAACCTCCCATAATAAAAAGGGTCATAATTACAGCAACTAATTTGACGGTAAAAGATAGCGTTTGCTCTTGAATTTGTGTCGCTGCCTGAAAAATAGCTACTGTTAAACCAAAAATCATACTAATGAGAATTGGCGGGCCAGAAAGAACCAGCATTAAAAGGAGAGCTCGATAGGTTAATTGGACAATTTCTGTTTGAAACATAAAAGTTACCTATAGGATAAAACTACACCTTCAACAAGTAGCGTCCATCCATCGATCATCACTAAAAGTAGAAGTTTTAAAGGGAGTGCAATGGTTAATGGCGATAACATCATCATCCCCATAGCAAGCAAAATATTAGAGGTTACAAGGTCGATAACAAAAAAGGGTAAGTAAATTAATACCCCAATTTCAAAAGCCCCTTTTACTTGAGAGGTGATGTAAGAAGGGATTAATACGATAAAATCTTTTGAATTGAGCTTATCTCGAAAAGCCGGTGGAAATTTCTTTTTGGCAAGTTTATAGAAATAGCTTCGATGTTTTGCAGAGCAGTTTTTAGATAGAAAATCCCTTAACGGTTCTTTTGTTCGATCCACCACACCAATAATATACTCTGCAGTCTGTGTGGTAAACACTTCACCTGAGACAGGTGCTGAATTATGAATATAGCTTTCTCCTGCCTCATACATAGCAAGGCCTGTTGGAAACATCACGTAAATGGCCATGATCATGGCAATTCCGTTTAACACCTGGTTAGGAGGGGAGTTTTGCACCCCTAAAGCGGATCTTAGCAGGGATAAAACAACCACCATTTTTAAAAATGAGGTAAGGAGCATGATAGCATAAGGCAATAAAGCCATCATGGCAAGCACTGCCACTTGAGTTACCATTGGCGTTTGCGTGACCTGGGAGGTTTGATCCATCGCAGATGCAGCTCCATCGCCTTCTGCTGCAAAACCACTTACCCATGGGATACAAATAAACCCGATGAGCAAAAGAAACAAAAGGTTTTTTCTATTGAAAATGGCCATAACATGTAACCATACACGTTTGTATTTTCTTGTGCAACTGATTACTCATCTTACGTAAGTCAAATGACTATACATATAACCACCCGCTCACTTTGCTCACTAGAGATCACAGAGAACACAGAGAAAATCCTTTGAATTATTCAAAAATCAGTGAAAAGTTAATGCATTTCTCTGCGATCTCTAGCAAGCTTTGCCCCGGGTAGTAATCTATAATTTCAAAGTCACCTTACATAAGGAGCGTTTATAACATTTTCTACAAAAAAATCCCCTATTTACAGGTTTTTAAGCAAATTATAGCTGTATTTTTTGTGTCTTTAGTGCGCTTTGTGCCTCTGTGTTGAATCACCACTAAAGGGTTTTCATTTTTAATTCTTCTGCATGTATCGGGAGTGATTAGCCAAATTTAATCAATTTTAAGTGCTTTTTTCAGCGCTTTAAATTGATTTTCTAAATTTGCATTTAAAATACCTTTTTCGGTTTGAATGATACAACTTCCCCGTTCAACATCAGAGCGCTCTTCGATGCTAAAAAGGTCTAAGCGCTCAAAAAGCTGCTTAAAATTTTCTTTATTTGCTTCTAAAACTTCCAAATCTGCTCTATTTACATAGAGCTTTACCTCATGGCTCGAGGTTACCTCTTTAATCACTTGAGTAATAACATCCACCACAATCTCAGGGTGCTTAGTAAGCGCCTCTCCCACAATCCGTTTGGTTGTTTTAAAGACAAGAGGAAGTAAGGTTTTCTGCAGTTCATGACGAAGATCTTTTACTCTACCTTCAAAATAAAGGATATGTGCATTATAAGGCTCAAGTCCTTCGTTAAATCCCTGATCTTTAGCTTCCTTATGAATTCTCTTTGCTTCTTCATGAGCTCTTTCAACAATTGCTTTAGCCTCTTTTTCAGCCTCTTCTATTAATGTTTTAGCATCTAAAACGGTGGCAAATTCATTTTTTGGAATAATTTTAGAATTTCCATGGACGGTGAAATTCTCTTTTATTTTGAATAGGTACATAAAAATCTCCATGTGTCTAAGGTGTCTTCTTCCCAATGGGTATACCCGCGTGCAAAAAGCTCTTTTTGTTTAAATAAATTTAACAGGGGCTTGCTTATCTCTTTGGGGAGAAAATAGGTGAAAAAAAAGCGGTATTCTGAGGGGGCTCCTTTTATTCCTTGAGCTAGTCGGTAGATGCCGCGCTCTAGAATAAGGTTGCGAAGAGTGGATACATCCCCTGTATAGGCAGTTAAATTCATCGAGGTAAGGATTAATCCTCGTTTTTTCACCCCGATCACGTTCATATAGTCGATTTCTTCCTTATCAAACGCCTTTTGCAAAGAGGAAAGTGTGGTCTTAGAGATGATTTTTTTGATTTCTTCGGCAGCATCAAAAAGGCCTAAAAAAAAGGTAAGCTTTGAAAGTGGAACGCCTGTGTCAGCTAAAAGTTCTAAAGCCGGATGCAAGGGTAATATTGATGGGGGCGGATAATTGTCAAACATCTTTTGAAAGAGTATGTTTAGCACATAATCGCCAAATTTTTCTGTGGTAAACTCTTTAAACGGGATTTCTTTATCATAAAGCTCTACCTGCTTATATTTTGGAAAAGCCGCTGTATACAAAGCCTTTTCAGTTTCATTTAAAGTGTCTAAAAACTGTTTGTAATGGGAAATATGAACACGCTTGATTAATTTCCGTATAGTCATTTTTACAGGGATTAACGTTTCTGGTAATTGGGGTATTGATAATGCAATTTGGAGAGACTCTGGTAAAAAGGAAAGTAAGGATGCCTTCTTTTTTGCATCAAGAGTATTAAATTTTGCGCCTATGCTTAGGTATTTTTGAGATAGCATCGATTACTCACCTTCTTGTTCCCCTTTCCTTAACCTTGAGTCTGAAAGAGCCTTAGGATCATTTTTCGACTTAAAAGGGATGGGATTGAATAATTTTGCAAAGCCCCCACTATCTTTGATAGTTGGGTATACTTTCCAAATAATCCATCCAAGAAGTGCCCCTAGAAGAAGAAGTAGCGTCATCAAGAAAAAGAAGAAAAGTCTAAATTTGCCCGTAGAATTTTTATTCATGGTGATGGACCAGATTTTGACCTGTTCATCAGCTTTTGCAGCCGTTGTGGCTTTTAATGATTCAATAGGGGATACATCGGTAAATCTTGATTTATCGGAAACAACTGTAACATTATCAATCGTTAAATCTTGAACGCTTGCCGATATGAGCCGTTTAATCTTTAGCACAAGATGGGAATTTGGGTCATCGATGATCCCTTGATGCTTTACAAAAACAGCCGCAGTGGGCAATTTTTTGATCGCACCTTCGGCAGTTTCTTCATTTGGGTCAGGAAAAGATAATTGCACGTTTGCAGCAATTACCCCATCGATCATTAGGATCACATTTGCAAGCTGCTGGGAGAGTCCTGCCTGATAACGAATATTTTCTTCTTTATCAGTGGACATAAAGGTGCTTTTAGAAAAAAGTTCTAATAAGGTGGTCCCTTGCCTTTGTGGAAGGCCATTTTGGTTAAGCAATGACATTGCCTCAACACTTCGAGAGGCTGCAACAGAAATATTAAATTTTGGAGCACCTGATTCAGCTCCGGCGCCAGTAGATACAACAGTTGCTTTTTCAGCAGAAATACCCTTGCTTTCTAAGAAAACAACAATAACGTTGGCTTCTCCTTCATTCAAATTATTCAAAATAACGCTTTTGCTGCTGCTACAGGAAAGAAATAATGCTCCAAAGAAACAAAATAGTAGGGGAATAAACTTCTTATGCATAATAATATCACTCCAAAAGACTGCCAAAACAGATTAGCAAATTCTTATAAAAAACGCACGCCTTAATTTTGTAATAGCAAGAAAATTACATAATAGCAAATAGATATATTAATTATTTTATGAAAGGTGAACATTTAAATGGTTAGAGTTAAAATAAGTTGGCTATTCACTGTCCTCATAAATTTTTTTGGCTGTGCAGATGAGCTTTGTTTATACACAAGAAAACTTTCAGCCCCGCCGATTCAGTTAGAAAAAAATGAAAAAATCATCGTTTATTCTCCCTTTCGAACAGGATCCACCTTGGTTTATAATATTTTAAACTATTTATATGAGGATCAAACAGAAAATAGCGCCGACCGATTTAATAAACGGGTGATAAAAACACACTATCCTCAACATAAGAGGTACTTTAATCACTTAAAGGAGCGCTCTTGTTTTGGATATGTCTTTGTAACCATCCGCCATCCAAGGGAGGCGGCGGTTTCCTATTGTAATCTGGTAGATATCTATGAAAGGGGCAAAGCCTTAGAGGCTATAAATTTGATGAAAGAGCAATATGAGCTTTTAAAAGAATTTGTTTCAAAAGAAAAGGATGGTTTAGAGGTGACTGTTTTAAGATATGAAGAATTTAATGATCAGTTGGCCAGTATTTTAGTAGAAATTGAACGGGTTTTCAGGTGCACTATTTCAATAGAAGATAGAGAGGAAATTTTTCGGTTGTTTAATAGAAAGAAAATGAAGGAGATATCAGAAAGTCTTGGTTCCTCAAAAAGCTTTGATCCGGAAACAGAGCTTCGGGGCGGTCATGTAGATAAAAGGAGAAATAGGTACGTTTTATCCTCTTCTTTTCAAAAAATTGTTTGTGAAAGATTAGAGTCTGTAGTAAGTCTTTGGGGCTACGACATCTAAATACTGTTTCTTTTTTCATAAATAGGTTATTATTGAGCCTCAATCTTTTCTATTGTAGAGAAAGGTCCTTTTTCGATGATGAGGGGGGTGGAAGTATTATGGCAAAACAATCAGAGACTTTTTTATCAATGCTTTATGACTTTTGGAGTCCGCATATTGAGGAGGCAGAATTTTTATTCTACCATCGACTCCTCAAGGCTTCCTTAAGTGATGGGGGAAAAGCATTAGAGCTTTCTTGCGGCTCTGGAAGATTGCTACTGCCTTTTGTAGCCGAAGGGATGGATGTCTCAGGTATTGAGGGATCTATAGAGCTTTGTGGGGTGCTACAAAAACGGGCTAAAGAGGCAAATATCTCAATAAATGTCTCTCAGATGCAGCTAGATAGTGTCGAGATCAAAGGAAGGTATAAAGTGATTTATTCCACTTTAGGATCTTTTCAAATGGTTACAGATTATGATGATGCAACTATATTATTATCAAAAATTTACACTTCCTTAGAAGATAATGGAGTGGTATCGATCGCTCTTTTTCTTCCCCTGAGGACGATGGCTTTGCAGGGTAATGATTGGGTGATTGCCTCAGATCATAAAGATCCAGAATCAAAGCAGCGGTATGTAAGAAGAGAGAAAAGCTTTCATGATGAGGTAGAGCAGTTGATAGAGGGGAAAATTCGTTATGAGACGTGGCTCGGCTGGGATCTTCTTGAAATGGAGGAAAAGGATTTAAAGTTACGTTGGTATAGCCAGCATGAATTTATTTTTCTTCTACGTGAGGCGGGATTTAAAAATATTGAAATGCATCGATCTTACGATGAAAATGAAGGGAATAAAAAATCGTTCATGCTCTTTCTTGCAAGAAAGTAATTCTATAGATATGTATTGACCGTGCGATAGAAAAAATGTATGCTACATTTTCTTGCTTTTTATCAATGGAGATAAGGTATGTATACAATTGCGTGTTGTAGTTTTAAGGGTGGAACTGCAAAGACATCAACGGTGTTACACTTAGGTGTGTTTCTTGCGAAAAAATTTCATAAAAGGGTTCTTTTAATTGATTTTGATGCGCAGGCAAACTTAAGTACAGGTCTTGGCTTTAGCACGGATGAAGATGATACGATGGTTTCTGTCTTAAGGGATGAAAAGACCATGGCTGAGGTGATTAAACATACGCATATTGAAGGGCTTGATATTGTGCCCGGTAACGTTTACTTAGATGGTGTTGAGGCAACAAATCCTATTGTCAATGATTTATATGGTCATGAAAGATTGCGTCGAGCGATTAAAAAATTAGATTATGATTTTATCTTTATTGATACGCCGCCAAGTTTAGGCTGGCTTACTCAAAGTGCTTTTTTTGCTTCGAATTATTCATTGATTGCAGCTGTTCCAGAACCTTACAGTATATTGGCCTTAAACAGATTACAAGAATACCATGAAAAGATTGGTGGGCACCATAGCTTAGAAATTTTGGGCGTTGTTCTTTCGTTTTGGGATGAAAGAGGGGCGACAAATCAAGCGTTTGTTACAGCAATTGACCTGGCATTTCCGGGAAAATTATTTGAGACAAAAATTCGTAGAGATATTTGTGTTTCAAGAAGCGTGTTAAGAGGAAAACCTGTTTGTGATGTATACCCTGAATCTCGTGCCGCATATGACTATGAAAGACTTGCAGCTGAAGTGTTAAAAAGAGCTACAGGGGAAAAAGAGAAGAAGAAATCTTTGGAGGTAGCATATGTCTAAAGCCAATTTGCTGGCAAAAAAATTCTTAGCCCTAAGAAATAAAGAAGGACAAAAGCTAAGTATCCCTACCCCTTCTTCTGCAGATGTGGTACCTCATAACAGCTTTCGTGCGATGTTTGATCCACACGCTCTTGGGGATAAAGAAATTGACAGCTTAAAGCTTATTTTCGAAGAAAGTTCTGTCGAGACCTCTTTTGAAGAAGATATTGAAAAGGATTTTTCTCAACTTGTTCAGATTACCTCAGAATTAAAAGCGATACAAAAGCAAGCAGTGATTTTAGTTGGGGAAAGAATTTGTGCAGTTAGAGAGATCTTTAAACGACATGGCGGTGAAGGTATTGGATTTACTGCATGGTTATCTATTGCCTTTAATGCAAAAAAAACTGCCTATAACGCAATGGCTTACTATGAACTTTATTCTGCTTTGCCAAATGATGAATTAAAAACCAAAATGAAGCAAATGCCTGTAAAAGTTAGCTATGTTCTTGCTTCAAGAAAAGCCCCTGAAAAGCTTAAATTTTCTATTATTGATTCCTATCAAGGCGAAAAACAACGTGAGATGCTCGATCGTATTGAAGAGCATATTCCTATAAATGGAGATAAACGCTCCCTTCGTACACTAGGGGAAAAAGCAGTAGATGATTTAGAGCGTATTATAGAAACCTTGATGCGAAGACAAAAACACATTCATGGGGAAGAGAAGAAAAGGATAGATTCAGCCATGCATAAGCTTGGTCATCTTCTTCATTCAGCTAATAAAGCTCTTGTAGGAAAGTGATCTTTAAAATCTTTTATGTTTTTCGTAAATGCACTAAAAAGTTTTCTCATATCACTCACTTGTTGCCTCATGGGCTCACTATATAAAGTATAGCTTCGTTTTCCATCGGTAACCTCTATAGCTAATTCTAGATTTTCTCTATGTTGATTTTGATAAGAAAATAGATAGGTATAGTATTTACGATATTCTTGAGTGCTTGCTGAAAACTGCTCTATATTTTTCCTAGTTATTTGTTTCATTAGATTGTAAGAGGCATCTAGATCTTCCCTATAAAGAGTTGGTCTATTTTCTATAGTTAAATACAAATTTTCAATAAATTTATTATTTTTTTCAATTGTACAAATAGTTACTTTATTTTTTAATCTTTTTAAAATGGGGGAAATGAGGAGACCAGCTTGCTCAGATTTGTTTCTTTCTGACTCATGCACTATTTTAAAAATTTTTTCAATCGTATTATATTGACCTTCAAAACACTTTTTCAGTGCAGAAAATTTTTCATGGAGGTCACTAATTTGCAGTTTAAGGATATTTTGTATAACTAATGGGATCATAATACCATTAATTGTAACATAAATCCTATTAATTTCATCATTATTATTAATCTTGAATAGAAGTAATTGCTATAGTAAAAATAATATCATCCACAGAGGCTCCGCGGGATAGATCATTTACAGGTTTTGCAAGGCCTTGAAGCATCGGACCAATGGATAGGACCCCAGCGGTTCTTTGTACTGCTTTGTAGGTGGTATTTGCGGTGTTAAGATCTGGAAAAATAAATACGGTGGCTTTTCCTGCCACAGGGCTATTGGGTGCTTTTGTTTTTGCAACAGAAGGGACTTTGGCTGCATCATATTGTAAAGGGCCATCACAAAGCAGATGAGGTGCTTTTTGGTTCACGATTTCAGTAGCTTTTTTCACTTTTTCTACTTCAGCCCCTGATCCTGAAGAACCTGTGCTGTAGCTAATCATCGCAATAATTGGATCGATACCAAAAAGTTTAGCAGAAGCTGCACTTTGGATCGCAATATCAGCAAGCCCTTCAGCCGTTGGATTTTGGTTTACGGCGCAGTCTCCATAGACTAAAACTTCCTCTTCAAGGCACATAAAAAAGATGGAGGAGACAAGATTTACCCCATCTGCAGTTTTTAAAATTTTTAACGCAGGGCTTACAACATTTGCAGTAGTTGTATTTGCCCCAGCTACAAGTCCATGAACTTTCCCGCTATGAAGCATCATCATCCCAACAACAATGGGATCATGAAGATATTCGATCGCATTTTGTTCGGTAAGTCCTTTATGTTTACGAAGCTCAAGTAATGGGGCAAGGTACTGTTTGGCTTCTTTTTCTGGATCTAAAATAGTAATAGTTGGATCAAGCTCTATCCCATTTTTTTTACATAATTCTAATACCACCTCTTTTTTGCCAAGAAGGACAATGGAGGCAATCCCTTTTCTGCTACAGGTATTTGCCGCCAGTAAAATTCTAGGGTCATCGCTTTCAGGGAGTAAAATAGTCCGTTTTAACGCCTTTGCTTTTTCCATTAGATAAAAACGAAAGGCGGCAGGGGAAAAAGTTATTTTAGTATGTTGGTTGACAAGCGAGCTTACCCATTCTTTATCAATGTGTTCAGCGATAAAATTTTTTATTCTTTCAAGTTGAGCAGAGTTTGATGCAGTTATTTTAGTATTAAGATTTTGTAGTGCAATAGAGGTTCTAAGACTGTCTGTTTCTGTTAATAAAATGGCAAATCCTTCATCCATGGCTTTTTTACAAAGTTTTAAAGTCGCTTGCGATGGGCAATGACTGCCAGTAAGAAGAAGGGCGGAAATCTTTACCCCGCTTAAATAGGCCATACATGTGGCTAAAATAATATCAGAGCGATCACCTGGGGTGATGATCATCACATCTGCCTGTAATACTTTTGAGACATTTTCTAATGTGGCAGCGGCCAGGACAAAATGGTGCACTAAAGTATTATGATAGGTGTCCGGATTGATAAGTGTAGCACCTAGATGATGTTGAATACTTAAAACATCTGAGGACATTAAGGTACGATTCCACGGGATGAAGCCAAGGATTTTAATTTTTGAATTTTTGAAGCTGTCAGGGGAGATGACTGTGGATTTTGGAGGGTCAAAAAGATCAATTCTAGTATTTCCCATCTTATCAGTGGGGGCTCCCACTTTATTTAAGATACATCCTAATATATGGGGGCTGTCGATCCCTCCAAAGGATTTTGCCTCTATTTCAAATGTTTCTGTCACCTCTTTGACAGATCTATTACCTACAGAGGTGATCAAGATCACATCAGCTGATAAAGCGGAGGCAATTTTGTGATTTAGGTTTGATCCAAACCCTTGATTTTGTGTATTTAATACCCCTTCTATTAAAAGGATATCACACGGTGGGGTGTGCATTTTTTTATAAGTTAAGATAAATTCTAATAAAGTATCCTCTTGCCCTTTGCTGAGTAATTCCATCATAGTGCTATAAGGCATTGGATGTGAGGGATCGTTTAGATGGTTATCTCGTCCAATAGGTCTTAGAATATGTGTTTTAAGTCCATGATTTTCAAAGGCACGCATGAGCCCTTCAGAGGTTGTGTATAAACCTGCATTTACATTAACAGGACTAAGGAGGAGGTTTTTTGTCAAAGCTCTCTCCTTAAGGTGTCGGCATCTTTTGCAATTAATAACTCTTCATTTGTTGGAATGACGGCAATATAGGGGGATTTTTCTGTAGAGATAATGCCGCTATGGCCTCGTTTAAGATGTTTATGAAAAGTTTCGTTAATGGCAAAATTTGGCAGGTAGTGAATAACTTTTGATCGTATAAAGGCGGAATTTTCTCCAATTCCCCCAGTAAAAATTAATCCATCACAGCCGCCCAAAGGTACCTGGTAGGAGGCAATATATTTTGCAAGTCTATAGCAAAAGACTTCGATAGCAAGCATCGCTCTTGGATGATTTTGTAACGCTTTTTCTTCTAGAAGTCTCATATCACTGGAAATTTCAGAAATTCCTAAAAGACCACTTTTTGAATTCAATTGGGTAAGTGCCTCATCGGCAGAAAGATTTAATTCTTTGCATAGAAAAGGGAGGATGCTTGGATCTAAATCCCCAGATCTTGTTCCCATGACAAGCCCTTCTAAAGGAGTAAATCCCATACTTGTATCGACACTTTGACCATCTTTTACCGCACATACACTTGAGCCATTACCAAGATGAGCGATAATTAAACGTCTGTATTCAGGTAATAGCTTCTTTGCGGCAATAGATATATATCTATGAGAGGTGCCGTGAAACCCATACTTACGAATTTTATGTTTTAGATAGTATTGATAGGGAAGAGCATAAAGGTAAGCATGTTCGGGCATTGTCATATGAAAGGCTGTATCAAATACTGCAATAGTTGGTAAATGGGGAAAGGCTTTCATGGAAGCTTCGATACCTAAGGCATTTACCGGGTTATGAAGAGGGGCCAAATGAGAGCATTTTTTGATCTTTTTTAAAACATCTTCATTTACAATCACAGATTTAGAAAAATATTCTCCCCCATGAACAACTCTATGACCAATAGCTACAAGATGTTGCTTAAAAGGCTCTAGAAGCTTAAGAATGCTTTCCAGCACATCACTATAGCTTTTACCTGGAAGCCTTTCTTCTTTATCATCATATTTAATGCAGCAACGATCAGACCCAATATTTTCTGCAAGCCCTTTAAAGTAAACTTTTTCTGAAGATGGATCGATCAATTGAAATTTGATCGATGAGCTTCCGCAATTTATAACAAAAACAGTATTTTCCATACACTAAACTTGTACAAATAAATCTATTTAATACAAGAGCTCTATTCTAAATCTCTCTTTATATCTAGGGGCTCTTTGGTAAGAAAGGGGTCATGACAAACAAGAACTTCTTCTAAGAGTATGGATTTTAATGTGATAAGCTCCTCAAGAAGAGCGCGTACGCTCTCGGTATAGAGAAAGAGCTTTTTACATAAAATCTTAGAAGACAATACCCCTTGCTCTTGCTTAAGTTTGCAAATTTCAGAAGAGATATCTGGAATGGTCTTTTTTAATGCAAAAGCTGTGGAGAGTAATGGATTTAGACTTCCATAAGAGGCAAAAGCAGCTTTATGCTTTTCAATTTCAGAAAGTATAATCGTAATACAAGTAACATCTTTGTATAAATCAATCATTGCAGAATTGCCAGATTCCCCGTTAGCAGCATTTCCAAGAAGGAAATAAAAGCCTGAAGGTTTTAACCGATCTTTTTTGCAACTAGCTGCATTTAAGCAGTAAAGATAAGAGTGTAAGGGTTCAATGAGGGTAAGAATGGGTTGAACAGCTTCCTCTAGTTCATGTAAAAGATCAATGTGAGGGAAAGTTTTTGTCATAGGTGGCACCTTTTTCTCTTAACATGAATAGAAAGGGATTTTTGTACAATAGACTTTTGAAGAAAAGATAGGTGAATAAACGTTTCTATGTTATAAAAAACTTTATTACAGAAAGAATGTATAAGGGCTTATATATGGAAAAAATTCAAATGGATTTAGAAACCAGAAAGGTGGTTCAACAGGTTAAGCATTATGTAATTAGTATGATAGGGAAGGCTTTTGAGGATGCAAGTAACGATGAGGTCTTTCGAGCCATAGCTTATGTACTGCGTGAGCAGATTATGATTCATTGGGCGGCAACAAGGCAATCAACGGCAAAGTCGCAGGCAAGAAGGGTCTATTATCTTTCTCTTGAGTGGCTACCAGGTAGAATTACCATCAATAATATAATAAATATTTCAAGTGTCGAATTGGTAAAAAATGTGCTGCAGGCTCTTGGTAAAGATTTTTCGGCTATTATGGCAGCAGAACCTGAACCAGGACTTGGTAATGGTGGCCTTGGTAGACTCGCTGCTTGTTTTTTAGATTCACTTGCTACACATCATTATCCAGCAGTTGGTTATGGATTAAGGTATCAATATGGAATTTTTGAGCAGTCACTTTGGTCTGGGGTGCAAATTGAAAATAGTGATAACTGGCTTTTAAATCAGTATCCATGGGAGCTGCGCCGTGATAGTTATGCAGTGAATGTTCAGTATCATGGTAGTTTAGTAGAGAAAAAAAACAAGCATGATGAAATTATTCATGGCCTTGCTAACCATGATGAGGTAAGAGCTATTCCTTATGATATTCCAATTGTAGGTTATGGGGGGAAGGATGATTATTCTACTTTAACGTTAAGGCTTTGGACAACAAAAGAATCACCTAAAAATTTTGCTCTTAAAAGTTTTAATGAAGGAAATATTGCCGAAGCTGTGATTAATACTTCCATGACTGATGTTTTATATCCTAATGATAAAAATATGCTTGGATTTATCATGAGGATCAAACAAGAGTTTCTTCTTGTGTCAGCATCTTTGCAAGATATTATTCGTCAGCATATTGATATTTTTGGAAATATGTCTAACTTTAGAGATAAAGCCCGTATTCAAATCAATGATACCCATCCTGCCTTAATTATAGCTGAGTTAATGATCATTTTGACAAAAAATCATGGTTACAAATTCATTGAAGCTTTTGACATTGTGGTGGAAATTTGTAGTTATACTAACCATACAGTACTTCAAGAATCGCTAGAGGAGTGGGATGCTAAATATATTAAAGATATTTTGCCCGCACAATATAGTATTATCGAGCGTCTTAATTATATGTTTTGTAATAAATTACGTGAACTATATCCTGGGGATGAAGAAAAAGTACGTAGGATGTCTATCATCGAAAATGGTAAAGTGAGAATGGCTCATTTAGCAATTGCTGGGTCTCATAAAGTAAATGGGGTAGCGGCTTTACATACAACCATTATTAAAGAAAAGCTCTTTAAAGATTTTAATATTATGAGCCCAGATAAATTCATCAATGTGACCAATGGAGTGACACAAAGACGATGGCTTTACAAATGCAATCCTGAACTTTCGAAAATGTTGATAGATTTAATTGGGATGGATTGGATTAAGGATTTAAAGCAAATAGAAAAGCTTAAAGATCATATTCATAAAGATGATGTGTGGCAAAGATTTTTAAAGATCAAAACGGATAATAAACACAATATGGTGCAAAATTTTATCCAATCAAAAAAAGAGAAGGGTATTGAGCAGCAGGAAATTGAAAAAGAGCTATTTTTCGATAATGAGGCGATGTTTGATGTACAAATTAAACGTGTTCATGAATATAAAAGACAACTAATGAATGCTTTGCATATTATTGTTCTTTATAATCGTATTAAAAAAAATCCAGCCTCGGTAAACATCAAACGAAAAGTGATCTTTGGGGGAAAAGCTGCCCCTGGTTATGAAATGGCAAAAAATATCATCCGTATGATCTATCTGATTGGAAGAAAAATTCATGATGATCCAGTAGTTGCTGACAAGCTACGTGTTGTCTATGTGGAAAACTATAATGTGGCAAAAGCAGAAGTAATTATTCCTGCAGCAGATTTATCTGAGCAAATATCTACTGCTTCTATGGAGGCCTCTGGTACGGGTAATATGAAGTTATCCCTTAATGGAGCTCTCACCATTGGTACTGACGATGGGGCAAATGTGGAAATGAGAAAGGCGGTAGGGGATGCAAACTGGCCCTTTTTATTTGGCTTTTCTGCAGATCAAGTTCTAAAAATTAAAAGCGAAGGATCCCATGATCCGATGAAATGTATGAAAGATCATATCGAAATTTATGATGCTATGAATACATTGATAGATGGAACATTTGCAAGCAACGAAGCAGAGGATAATGTACTTAAATCGATACATGATAGTTTAATTATTGGCGATAGTAGAGATAAATATTTAGTGCTCGGGGATCTTGCTGATTATATTGCTGCCCAAGATAGAGCTGCAAAATTATACGAGGATAAAGAAAAATGGGCGAAAATGGCGCTATGGAATATGGCCTCCATGGGAACCTTTTCTTCAGATGTCTCCATCACTAATTATGCAGAAAAAATTTGGGGGATTACTCCTTGTCCTTTAGACCAAGGAATTTTATCTAGTATCAATAAACAATTTGCAGAATCAGACAGATGTTATATTGATTAAGGTCAAAGCACTAAGTTCCATTTTTCTAAAAGCATTTCAAAGGTACCATTTTGAATAAGCAAAAAAAGTTGCTTATTAAATGTTTTTATAACCGCATCATTTTTTCCTGAAAGGGTTAAAAGACGTAGCCCTATGTCAGTAAGCTTATTGGGGTTAACTTTAAGAAGGTGCTTATATTCCATGGATAGATGGCAGGTAAGGGATAAATAGGGGATGATTGCCCCATCTACAGTATAGTTAGAGATGCTTTCAAGAACCTCTGGGATAAATGTATAGTAGGTGAGGTTTACCTCGGGATAATTTTTAAATAGCGAGATAAGATTAGGCCATTGTTGTATAGCTATAATTTTACCATTTAAATCTTTGAAATTTGCTAAAGGCTCATCTGCTCTTGTGACAAGCACATCTCCTAAAGAAAGAAACATGGAGGAAAAATCATAGGTGCTATCTGTGATGATATCTTCTGAAAGTGAAGAAATGATGGCATCTGTCAAATTATCAGCTAATGAATCAAGGGTGTTATCAAAACTTAATTGTTTGTAGGTGGGAATGTATCTTGAATTTTTAAAAATTTCTTCAAACAGTTCAATAGTAAAGGCATAGATAAGATCTTGCTTTGTTCCCACTGGGCTTGATAGGAAGGTGGGGTCTATTCCAATTCGCAACTGCTTTTTAGGGATGATGTTTGAACAAGCAGAAAAAAATGTTACAAGGGATAGGGCAGCTAATAAAAAAAATTTTTTTACCATAAAAAAAATGTAACAATATCTTATTATATAAACAAGGAGAAAATTGCGTAGATAATAACGGTAAAGATCGCAGCAAATGGGATGGTGAGTACCCAGGATAAGAAAATTTCTTTTATCAATCCAAAATTAAGCGCAGATAATCCTTTTGCAAGCCCCACTCCAAGTACAGCTCCCACAATGGCGTGAGTGGTGGATATGGGCATTCCAAGTTTTGTGGCAATAAGAATCGTAGATGCGGCTGCAAATTCTGCAGCAAAACCACGTGTTGGAGTAAGTTGTGTAATTTTATTACCAATTGTCTCAATTACTTTAAATCCATAGGTAGCAAGACCTACAACGATACCTGCACCACCAAAGATTAGTAAAGGCATAGAAATAGAGGTGGATCTTAATAAAGATGTGGGATCTTTCACCACATCAATAATTGCAGCTACCGGACCGATCGCATTAGCCACATCGTTAGATCCATGAGCAAACGCCACAAAACAAGCAGTAAGAATTTGAAGCATAGCAAAAATCCCTTCAGCGCCGCGGTAATCGGCGGCAAGCTCTGTTTGATAAGGGGCTTTATCTTTAGTTTCTTTTATCAAATCAGCTGTTTGGGAGAGTAAATCATTGATCCCTTCTTTATTTTCCTCTTTTGAGGCAAGCCTTGCTCGAATTAAATTTTTATGTACTTTCAATAAAGAGGTGAGCCGTCTATCAAACTTTGCAGCAATTACATAGCTCATCTTTGCATTTTTAGTTTGGGCTTTACAAAACAAAGCGGTAATGAGGGCGCCGATAAGACTTACTACAAAGGATAAAATTATCGTAAAGGTATGAGACATTACAATGTGTAAACTTTCTATTCCACCAAGGAAGGTAGATACGCAAAAAACCATTAGTACACCAAATACAAAAAAGGGAGCAAGTCTTTGCGTGGATAGTAAAGGGTTATAGGAGAAAAGAATTTTTCGTTGAATAAATGAAAATAAAAGAAATGCAAGTACACCAGAAAGTGTAGGGGAGATTACCCAGCTTAAGGAGATTTTCATAATCTCTGTCCAATGAACGACATCAAGTCCTCCAACAAGAATACCAAAACCCATAACAGATCCAACAATTGCATGGGTGCCAGATACTGGCCAATGGAAGAAAGAGGCAATTTGAAGCCAGATGGCAGTTGCCAGCAATGAAGAAAGCATCCCTTTAATAAAAACATTAGGGATATGTTGAAACATTGTAGCATCAATGATCCCTTTTTGTATTGTTTCAGATACATTTGACCCTAAAAGAACAGCTCCTCCAAATTCAAGTACCGCTGCGATAAGAATTGCTTTTTTTAGAGTAATTGCACCTGATCCAATGGAGGTTCCTACTGCGTTGGCTACATCGTTTGCCCCGATGTTCCATAACATGTAAAAGCCAATGATCAAAGCAAGCGAAATTAAAAATATTTCCATAAATTCATCTTATATTTAGTAACATTCCGATTCTAATCGCTTCTTTTTCAGCATTATGAGAGATTAACGCAATAGCTTCAATAAACTTTAACCATAGGGTAAAATCTGTAAAACTTAGCTTATCGCTAAGAGAAAAAAGGGTTTTTTTAAGCTCTTTTCTAATCAGATCAGCTTCATGTTCCATTTGAGTGATTTCCCCAATTTTCCCTAAAATTTTAATTGCAATAGGGCCGCCGAAAGAGGCTTCAATTAATGTATCAAGCTCAAATACAATTTCTTTTAAGATCCAAGTAGTGTCTAAATTCGTATCAATATATTCAGCGAGCTTTTCTTCAATTTCAGGAAGGGTGGTTAGTGGTTTTAAGATGAGAAGATCGCCAATATCTTCGGCCACATCTGCTAAATTATCTTGAAGGTTTAAAATTTCTAAAAAGTTAATTCTATCGATAGAAAAAAGAAAGGTTTTAGGAAGAGAGGAGCGGATATCGTTTTTAACAAGATCGGCCTCATGTTCTAATTCAGAAATAATTTTTGCGGCATCTTCAATTTTTTTGGAATCAGCCTCTAAACGTAAGGCGCAAAGCTCTTTTAGCTTAGCAAGGCATGCACAAACCTTCTGCATATGGATTTGAAGATTCGATAGCGGAGGACTTGGAAATAATGCTGAAAATAGATTCATGCTTAAAGTGTACTGCTAGCGACTTTTTTATAGCTAGATTTTTTTTCAAACAAGGAAGCTTTTTCTTTTGAAGTTAAGATTCGGTAAGCACCGCGCGGCAGGGTTCCAAGCTGTAAATTTCCTAAACGGATTCGTTTTAATCGTTCAATATTAAGACCTGTTCGTGCAACAAGGATTCTTACCTCATGTTTTTTCCCTTCCATTACCGTTATGGATACAACATTTTTTTTCACTTTGGAAACAGACACTGGATGAACTTTCTTCCCTTCAATATAAGTACCTTTTCTCATTTGCTCTAAATCATCAAAGGTAATGTCTTCTTTAGTTGTTGCAAAATATTGCCTTTCAATATTTGAAGATGGATGCATAACTTGATGTGCAAAATCGCCTTCTGAGGTAACTAATATTAACCCTTCTGTGTGTTTATCAAGGCGGCCAACGGTATAAAGTCTTGCCTTTCTATCTTTGATAAGATCGATCGCTAAAAGATCGTTTCCCACCCGTTTATTGCTACAAATGTAACCAGCTGGTTTGTTTAAAAGGTAGGTAATTTGTTTTGGAGGAACTTTAGAAAGGGATTTACCATCCACAGATATGTAATCTTTTTTTGGATCAGCTAGTGTGCCTAGTGCTGTACAAACATGCCCATTTAATGTAACCCTACCCTCTTCAATAAGGAGATCAGCACTTCTTCTACTTGCTATTCCAGCATTTGCTAAAATTTTATTTAAACGAATTTTTTCCATAGTAAGATAAGTTCCCTATATTTTCTGAATATGTTACCATAGGGACAAATTTACAAAAAGAGAATATAGGTAAATGGGGAAACTAATTTTGGTCCGTCACGGAGAATCTGTGTGGAATAAGAAAAATATCTTTACAGGATGGGTAGATGTGGCCCTTTCAAAAAAAGGTATTGAAGAAGCAATGAGTGCTGGAAGACTACTATCAAAAATACCTTTTGATGACATTTATACCTCAGAGCTTTCAAGAGCCCAGATGACCCTGCAGTTGATTATGCTAGAAAATCAAGATAAACGTACCCTTTATTTGAAGCACTCTCAAGATAAAGCTTATGAGCCAGGGATAAAAAAAGGTGTAATAGCCGCAACTATTTCCAAAGCGTTAAATGAACGTTGTTATGGCGATTTTCAAGGAAAAAGTAAGGATGAGTTAAAAAAAGAGGTGGGTGAAGAAAAGTTTATGCAATATAGGCGAAGCTATGACACCATACCGCCGAATGGGGAGAGTTTGAAAATGACGATAAAGAGAGCTTTACCTTATTTTGACCGGGAGATTTTACCAAAGGTGAAGGAGGGTAAGACTGTGCTAATTGTTGCCCATGGGAATTCTTTACGTGGAATTGTCAAAGAGCTGATGCATATTTCAGAAAAAGATATTGTAGGCTATGAGATAGAGACGGGAAAACCTCTTATATTTTACTATGAAAACAGTGCATTTACGGTAGGTAGTTTATGATATCATCAAGAGTAAAAGAGGCTTACATAAAGGCAGAGGCTTTTGAAAAGGCTTTTGAACTACCTGATAGAAAAATGGTACGCAAGCATATAAAAAAAGCTAAAGAATCGATTATGGATTTAATTGGGGCAAAAAAGGGGGATCGAATCCTTTTTTATCCTTCAAAAAATGAAGCCCTACTCAGAGCTATTTATGAGGTGTTGATGCCAAGGGCTCAAAGAAGTGGTAGAACTGTTATTTTGATTCCAAAAACAGAGAAGGGATCCATCCGCAATCTTTTAAAAGTGGCCGGACGACTGGGTCTGAGCTTTAAAGAAGTTGAGGTAGATGAAAAAGGCAAAATGACCAAAGAGGGACTTGATTTAGCAATTTCACCTCGAACGTTAGCGGTATTTCTTTCATGGGCAGATCCACTTACAGCAGCGATTCACCCCATCTTTGAACTAGCAGCTCTTTGTCAAGAGAAAGAATTATTTTTACTTGTAGATGGAACAGATACTGTAGGTAAAGTTTTTTTCAGATTTCAAGATATGAATATCGATCTTTTATTGTTTACGCATGAAAACTTAACAGCAGCTGCCACAAAGAAAGTAGAGATGGAGGAGTCAGATTATTCATTAAAAGAGTTTTTTGCTTTTGCAGCTTATGCAGAAGAGTCGGTGGAGACTATGGATCTTTTCCCCATGGAGTATGCTGTGATCAAAAGTGATGTGATGGATCGTTTAGAAAATAGTAATCTTGATTGTACTTTTTTAAATAGTGGATCAGGCTACCTTTTTGATCGATGGTGTTTTGCTTTTAAAGGGGTTATTGCAGAAAATTTAGCCTATTTTCTTAGGGAAAAGGGAATTTTTGTAGAACAAGCTTCTAATGAGACAGTGACCCTTACATTTTCATTAATGCAATCAAAAGAACATATTTTTTCTACTTGGGATCAAATTATTGTAACCGCCAAAATGATAAAGGAATTTAGCTATGAATAAAAACAACCCTCACCATTTGTTTTGGGATCTTTATAGTAGCAAGATGAGAAAACAAATTACTGAGCATAAGCATGCAAAAAAATGCCATGGAAAGCAATTTTCAGACGAAAAACTAGGAATTCATTATAACATCGATATTTTGTATAACGCTGAAAGGCAAATGTTTACAGAGATGAAATATTGTTTAAAGGCCCCTACCTTTATGATTGCTTTGCTTGAAGCTCTTGCAGAACTTATCTTGGAAAAGGATATTAAAAAAGTGTCTAAAGTGCGTGCAGACGATCTGTTAAATGCGATCTCTGCTTATGAAGTGGCAGATTTGTATGAAGATGCCGATGTTGGAGACTATATACGATTCATCTCCCGTTATGTGAATCATCTTCTTGACTCCTATACCGAAATTGTAAAGGAGCTTGTGCCTCGACAATTTACCACTCCAGATGCTTTGATCGATTTTTCTAAGGAAGGGTCAGGGATTGAGGGCTTTTTTGAATTAGAGAAGGAGCATCAAATACAATGTATCGAAGAGGTGATGGAAAAGGACATTAGACCTTATGTTGCTCTCGATGAGGGGAATGTAAAAGTGAAAGATCTTACTAAAAATGGGATCGTTTTGATCCAATATGAGGGAAATTGCACCTCTTGTAATGCCTCTGGATCAACTACTTTATCTGCAATTACCTCCATTTTAAAAGCAAAAATCCATCCCACTATTGAAGTGCTGCCATATTTAAGTTAATTTGAGTAAAAAACTCCTTTAAAAAGGGCTCTATAATTTTAGAGGAGGGGATTTTTTTTCCAGTTTCAATAAGAAGTGATGTGGCGGGCTGATCGATGCATTCAAGCTCTTTTTCTGTTTGTAAAAGATTTAAGCCAAAACTACATATGCATTGATTCTCGCAAATTTCCACCAAAAAGCCAGCAAGTTTTCTCCCATTTACCATCAAATCATTAGGGTATTTAAAGCCTATGTCGATTTTTAAAAAAAAGAGGGTTTTTATAAGTGATAAGGCGCAAATATTTGCTAAATGAGGGTGAAACTCTTTTGAAGGTGTAGGGGAAACAAAAGTTAGTAAAAGAGAGCTGTTTTCAGGGGCAATCCATTTATCCAGGCGGCTGCCAATTCCCGCTGTTTGAAAATCTGTGGTAATTACTGTGATTGGATCGTCTTGAAAGTTTGGTAGATTCTCCTTAGCATATAGGTGGGTGGAGGCAATTGTTTGAAAGTGTAATTTTTTCATTCATCTATTGTAACCAAATATACTCAATAATCAAGCATTTCTATATGATGAGATTCTATGTGGGAACCAAAATAT
>CAMCSI010000001.1 GCA_945877885.1 Chlamydia trachomatis | reverse complement strand
TCAGATTAAAACAGATATGTTCTGCCATATTGATACCAAGGGCAGTTTTACCCATAGAAGGACGTCCTGCAACAATAAGTAAATTTGCAGGGTTTAGTCCCCCTAAAAGACGGTCTAAATCGTGAAACCCAGAAGGTATACCTGTTGTTAACGGCTCGTTTGGGTTACGCTTATGATACTTTTCTTGTCTTGTCTGTAAATCTTTTAGATAAGGTAACTTAGAGGAGGATTTTGTCCCATCTAAAATGCTTTTTACAGTAAGTCCAATAGATTGATTTGCAGACTGACTGATTTTAAAAAACATGCTTTGAGCATCATCGAGCGCTGAATTTACATCATCAGGCTGCTCAATGGCAATTTTTTTAATTTCTGCTGCCGCTTGAATCATTTTTCTTAAAATAGATTTATTGCGAATGATCTCTACATATTCTTCGATATAAGCAGAGGTTCCAGCATATTGAGCAATTTCTGTAAGGTAGGAGATGCCGCCAGATGAGTCTAAATGATTAGAGATTTTTAGCATCTCTGCAATGATATGAACGTCTGCAGGCTTATCCTTGCTATAGACCCCTTTTAACGCAGAAAAAATGAGAGCATGCTCTTTGTAATAAAAGTCAGAATCTTCGAGCCCGTCAGCACCAATTGCCAGAGAGCTTTCGTGGGTTAACATGCACCCAAGAACCATCATCTCAGATTCTTTTGAAGCAGGGGTGATGGTTTGATCTAAAGTAGTTTGCCCTTTCATAAATGCCCTTGCTTACCCCTTAAAGAAACTTCGGAAAGAGAGGGATTCGAACCCTCGATACCCGTAAAGATATACTTCCTTAGCAGGGAAGCGCTTTCGGCCACTCAGCCATCTTTCCAATGGAGATCATTATACAAAAGCGCTCTATTTATAGCAAACCCACATTTTAAAAGACCTTCTTTTTGCACAAGGTGAGTTACTTATCTTACGGAAGAAGAGTTTGAAATATATATTACCACCCGTAAGCAAAGCTTACTTGAGAACGCAAAGATCACAGAGAAAAACATTAAAATCTTTCTAATTTCTTACAATCATAAGGTATTTTTTTATCCCTATTAACATGGATATAAAAATGTAAGGATAAGCAATGTATGTTGATATAAGTAATGATATCTCTTATTGGGAGTCTTGGACTCTCTAGAGAACAAAGTGAGTGGGAGGTTTAAAAATTACAAATACTGTTCTCATTTACAGCTAATATTGTTCAATGTCTAAGATGACTTACTTTTATAAAAGTCAAATACTCAATAATATTTAGTTTTTAGCTGTTTTCCTGGTTTTCTTTTTCCACTTCTTCTAAGCCATTGAAGGTTCTTCTTATTCCATCTGATATAATCAAAAATCCTATTTGCTTCGCTCCTGGGAATGGTAAAATCCATAAAAGGGCCCCACTTAATATTTCTACACCACCGATAATCATCGATCCTGGAACTTCAGATTCAGTTTCTTCATTATTCGTACCCTCGTTACACAAGAGATATTTATTTGTATAACCATACTTATTTTTAAATAAACTATTTTTTAGGGGAACTCCATGCATGCTTAATATTGAATGATATAATTCTTTAGATTGATTTAATTGATCCTGATATTCTTTGCTGCTTAGCATTTCTGATCCAAATCGTGATATATAATGTCGATAAACCTCTGTGATTAGTGTAGTTGCTTCTTCGTGATCAATAGATTCAATTTGATTAAAAAAGTCAATGATTTTTGTTGCATCAGCTTGATCGATAGCTGCATATAATTCAGATTTATCTAAAGCTAAACATTGTGTGCTAAAAAAAAGGAACAATAAAGAAAAAATTCGAGCCATGACGCTATCTTCCTCCATTAAATATAAAATATATACCAATCAATATTATCCAAGTGTACAACCAAATCATAGGAAAGTTTTTGTCTTTAATTGCGCTTGCTAACTTAATTCCAGATGATGCAAATGCATAAGCAAAAAACATAAGCCATATAATAGGAGCAATAATTTTGAAGAAAAATATTTTAAAAAGTGCCATTCGAAATTTCCTTTTTGTTACTCATACAACCTTTGTCCTGAAGTATTTTTATTTATCAAAATATTAGCATATCTTAATTTGATGAGGTGTAAGAAATTATACACATTATTAAAAATTTGATCAATATTTTATCTTCAAGCAGTTACATAAATAATATGAATCTCATGGTTATCTCCTTAAACGCAATAGAGAAAGCCTTTAGTTAAGGAGATAAATCAGACTCAGGTAATATGGTTTTGAAGGGTTAGTCAAGTAATGAGGTGAATTTGAGCTCAAAGCCATTGATAGCGTTCCAGTAGCTTGTATGATGTGATCCGTCTGGATTTTGTACCGTGATGCTATAAATAGGCATGTAGACGTCTAAGGTGTGTCTTACGGCAAAGTCTTTTCCAAAAGAGGCTTCAGCTATACGTTTGACTTGATTATGGGTGAATTTTTTCCCCATTCTTTCCGACGATTTGTAAGGTTTTGTCACAATTCGATCATCGATTAAAGTTTCAGGTCTTGGAGCAAGTCTTGGACTTTGAAGGTGAAGTCTGTAAAAGCTTCCTTGTTGTACGACAAGTTTTTTCTTTCTAGTGGTGTTTAACCAGCGTCCTAAAACATCATTTTCCACCTGAAGAATTCTTACAAGGCTCTCCCTATCTAACGATCCACCATGTAAGGCTAGGGCATTGATTACTCGAAATTCATTACCATCAATGTTATTGCGTATGCAATCGGAATACCCATGGGTCATTTCCCACTGATTAGAGTTAATAACCATTTCCCCATCCACTAAAGACCAAAGCATTACTCCTTCACCGGTTGCATTATCTTGTTTAGTATATTTTACTTCCATCAAAAGGTAGGGGGAAAATTGTGTTTTTGATTCTAAAAATTTATGACCATCACTCTTTAATAGCTCAGATTTATGCATATCCATAATCTGTTTTGCGCTATAGCGAGCCTCTATTGTATGAAAGTCGCCACTATTGACTAATTCGATGATCTCGGTTTTGTATTCAGGTCGGTGTTCACTTACCCAATAAGCTCCATAGGCAAGTCCTGCTATTGTCACAATTGTAGATATGATTCTCATTAACACCCCTTTCTATTTTTAACCTTTATTATGTTCTCTAGAAGGTTATTCTACAATAAAATTTTATTGGATTGTCAAAGGATGCTCTCTTTAGTATACTAATGACAAATGTTAAAAACGATTCATGTATTATCAGATGTTGCCATCAATCAAATTGCCGCCGGTGAAGTGGTTGAGGGGCCATCTTCTGTGGTAAAAGAACTTGTTGAAAATGCAATTGATGCAGAAGCGGATAAAATTTCGGTAGAAATTAAAGATGGTGGCCATTTTTTAATTGAGGTTTCGGATAATGGAAAGGGGATGGGGAAAGAGGATGTCTGCGCCGCTATCGAGCGGTTTGCTACAAGTAAAATTTCTTCTTTAGAGGATCTTAATTCCCTTCAATCGATGGGATTTCGAGGAGAGGCGCTAGCTGCAATAAGTTCAGTATCAAAATTTTCTGTTCTAAGTTCGATGAAAGATGTAGCTACCCTTCTTGAGATATCGGGAGGTAAGGGGATGAAGATTTCTGAAGCTTCAAGAGGAAGGGGAACAACGGTAAGGGTGGAATCTTTATTTTATAATACCCCTGCTAGGAAAAAATTTCAAAAAGGAAGAGGGCCTTCAACCACTGAGGTGGTAAAATGTATTACAAAGCTCTCCTTGTGCCATCCAGAAGTAGCCTTTTATCTAACGGTAGATGGTAAGGATGTTTTTACCGTTGAAGGGGGGAAAAATAATCGATTAGTAGAGGTTCTTGGAAAGGGATTTTTCTCTCCAGAAATTTCTATCAATTTTGAAAGAGATGGGTTGAAGATTGAAGGGGTGATCGCAGGGCCTCAAAAGTGTAGAAGTAATCGGTTAGGGCAGTATTTGGTGGTTAATAAAAGATCTGTCTATTCTATGTTAATAAGCAATGCGGTAGCTGCAGGTTTTGGAACTTCTTTAGGTCGGGGGGATTTCCCACTATTTTTCTTATCAATGACGTTTGATCCTTCAAAAATCGATGTCAACGTCCATCCTCAGAAAAAAGAGATTCGCTTTCAGGAAGAAGAAAAAGTATTTGCGATGGTAAGGGAGGCGATTTCTTCTAGTTTAACTGGCTCTTTTACAGTAACTACTCAAAAAGAATTTGTAAGCACCTTTGGCTCCCCTATTTCCTTTAAAGAATTTAACTATGTAGAAAAATCAGACGCAACCGGGTTGGACTTGATGAAACGGCCCTCCTTTTTTACCCAGTCTGTATTTGAAGAAAAAGGGCATCTTACTGTAAAAATGTTATGGGATGAGCTTTGCATCATTGAAGTTGAGCCCCCTCATCCGAAATTTTTAGAGATGGAGGAAAAAGGATGCGTTCTCATTGATTTATCCATCCTTGAAAAAATAAGAGCCAAAAATGAGCAGGTGTTTACTGGCCAACGGTTACTTGAAACAGAAGAGGTTTTTCTTACTCAGGGAGAAATGGGGATTTGCGCCCATCATAGAGCGGCTTTTGAAGGACTAGGGATGGCTTATCAAATGAAAGAGGTCTCGGTTGATCTTTTAGTAATGCCAAATATAGCTAAAAAGGAGGCTAAAGATGTGTTTATGTACGCTCTTGCCTTACTTCAAAAAGGGGAGCATGTGTCCGATATTAAAGAGAAAATACACTTTAGAGTTTTACGAAAAAAACGTTATAGTCAGGAAGAGGCAATTTTGTTAATAGAAAATAGCCCTTGCGAGAGTGTGGGAAATCTTGTGACTAAAAAGGATTTAAGGAGATTATGCTTAGAATACAAAAATTAGAGCAAGCAGAGGGAATGTTTTTTATAGATAATGTCACCGATATCTACTATCTGACTGGAAAAAAGGTCTCTGAAGGGGTGCTGCTGATTTTTCCAGAAAAAACCCTATTTTTTGTAGATTCTAGATATATTGATTCCTGTAGATCGATGAAAGGGTTACAAGTTTGCCTTAAGGAAAAGACCACCCTTGAAGATTATATCAAAAAAGAGGCTCCTGCTACGATTTTTGTCGATGGAAAGCACCTTTGTTTTGACAGATATCAGAGTTTACATGCACTATTGCCTGATGCCAAAATTATCTCCTCTTTAAAAATGGATGAAGTAAGATCTGTAAAAGATCCTTCAGAGATACAAAAGATGAAAGTTTCTGGCGCTTTAAATTATGCCGGATATGAACACGCAGTTTCCCTTTTAAAAGAAGGGATCACCGAAAAAGAAGTCGCTTGGGAATATGAAAAATATTGTAGAGAACATGGAGGAGAGAGGCTTTCCTTTGATCCTATTATTGGCTTTGGAGAAAATAGTGCGTTTCCTCATCACCGCTCGGGTGATACAAAGTTAAAAAGAGGGATGGCTGTATTGATTGATTGTGGAATTACTGTTGATATGTATACAAGTGATATGACAAGAACATTGTTTTTTGATCCTGCTGCTAACTCAAGTGACTATTTGCTTTGGAAAAATCATTATGATCTTGTAAAGCAGTCCTACGATCGAGCTTTTGCAAAAGCAAAAGTGGGGGTGCATTTCTCTGTTTTGGATGATCAGGTGCAAAGTTATGCAAAAGAGCAAGGTGTGAGCGCTCATGTAAAACACTCGCTCGGGCATAGCCTTGGCTTAGATGTTCATGAATGGCCTCGTGTCTCTTATTTAGTAAAAAATATCCCTGTAGCGGAAAACATGTTTTTCACAATTGAGCCAGGGCTTTATTTTGAGGGGAAATGGGGTATTCGTTATGAAGATACGATACTGATGACCTCTAAAGGGCCCGAAGTCATTTCTAAAAGAAACTATTAGTAAACATCTAAGTGAAAACGCTTTTGTTTCTTTAAGTCTTTTACAATAAGGTGAGCCTCTTCAGGGGAAACGGATTTTTTTGAGGCAATTATACGCTCAAGGGTTGCTGTTACATCTTTTGCCATGCGAGTTGCATCGCCTGAAACAAATATATGAGCCCCTTTATTAAGAATTAGATCCCCAAGAAATTCTTTTTGCTCCCACATCTTATCTTGGACATAAATTTTATGCACAGAATCTCTAGAAAAGGCGGTAAAAAGTTTGAGATTACCAGCTTTTTCATAGGATAATAGTTCGTCCTCATAAATAAAATCATAAGCCTTTTGACGATCGCCAGTGAAAAGGATGTTATTTTTAAAATTTTTAAAAAGAATACGCTCTTGAAGAAAGCCTAAAAAAGCTGCAAGACCTGTTCCTGGGCCAATCATGATGATCGGTGTATCATCCTCTGGGGGGGTAAAGGAAGGGTTAGGCTGACTAAATAAAGATATTTCTTTTTTTTGAAGTAAATGTTCGGTGGTAAGGCTTCTTAATCCCTTTTCATTAGTAAAATCAGCTACAAGAAGATGGATAATATCTCCATGCACTTTTTGAGAGGATGCAACCGAATAAAATCGGGGAAGCATGGGTGATAAAAGATCTACAAGCTCTGAAAGAGGAAGCTCTTTTTTATAAAAAGATTTTAAAAAATCACTTAAATTCTGAGCCTTTGTGTATTCATGCCAGCTAGTTGCCAATAAATCTTCAAGAGCTGAATCTTTTTGAAAAGGAAGAAGCGCCTCAGCGATTTTTTTTGTCACTCTTGTTAAGTTTACATATTTTAGAAAATAATCGTAAACACTGATGATCTCTTCCCTTTTTTTAGGGTATATCATCTCATTGGTTGATACTTGTAAAATAAACAGAAGGTTTAGGACTTCTTTTTCATTATTATGAGGTAAAAGTCCAAAAGAGGAGCCTATAGAATAAGAAATACCTGAACCTTTAATGGAGAGTTCTACATGATGATTGGATTTAGATGACCCTTCTTTATTTAGAGGGATTACTTTTTTAACCGATGCTGTAAAAGGATGTTTTAGACTGTAGCTTACTTCATGGTTCATACGCTTACAAATAAGTCCTTACAACTACCTGAATGAACGGCTTTTTCCAATAAAGGCATTTTTTTATTTGAAATTCCGCCAAGTAATTCTATCGCCTGAAGAATTCGTGCGCGAGCTCGGTGTTCTCCTAAAAGGACAATTGAGTCAAAAAGTGGTGGACCTGTTTGCTTGCCAGTAAATGTAGCAAATAAAAGAGGGATCACTTCTTTTTTCAAATGTACACCAAATAAATCAGTTAATTTTTTGGCGTTTTCTTCTATAGACTCTTTGTGCCATCCTTGATTTTCAAGGCCCCAAAGAAATGTTTGTAACATAAAACAACTTTGCTCGCCAGTAATTCCTCTTGGAGTAAGAAGCTCAGGGGTTAAGTGTAAATTGTTTACAAAGAAAAAGCCGCATAAATCAATAAAGTCCCCAAAAGTTTTCATCCTTGTGTGAACTAAAGGCATAAGTTTTGTCATGAATTCATCATTAAAGCCCCAACTTTTAATTCTCCCCCAAAGATCCTTTTCTCCTATGGTGGAGATCATATACTGTTGATTCAACCACTCAAGCTTTTTCACATCAAATACAGCCCCACTTGTTCCAATACGATTTTCATTGAAGGTGGAAATGATCTCATCTAAAGAATAGATCTCTTTATCCCCTTCCATGGAATAGCCCATAAGAGTTAAAAAGTTCAAAAATGCCTCAGGCAGATACCCAGAATCTCTGTAATAATAAGCAGAGGTTGGGTTTTTCCTCTTAGAAAGTTTTTTGCCATCGGTTCCAAGAAGTAAAGGCATGTGCATATAAATTGGAGGGGTAAATCCAAACGCCTGGTAAATTAAAATATGCTTTGGCGTCGATGATATCCACTCATCCCCTCGGATCACATGAGAAATTTCCATCGTATGATCATCTACCACATTTGCTAAATGATAGGTTGGTAGTCCATCGGATTTCATCAATACTTGATCATCAATATCTGCGCACGGGACCTTTATAACCCCTTTGATTTTATCTACAAACTCTACCTCACCGGTAAGAGGCACTTTTAATCGGATCACATAAGAGCGCCCTTCATCCTCAAAAGCCTTGATCTCCTCAGGGGTAAGATTTCTATGACGTCTGTCATATCCAATTTTCCCATTAGTCTTTTTAGCAATTAGTCGCATCTCTTCAAGTTCTTCAGCAGTAGTAAAACATTTGTACGCTTTTCCTTCGGCAAGAAGTTTATTGCAATACTTAGTGTACAAAGCACTTCTTTCAGATTGTCTATAAGGGCCATAAGCGCCCCCTACATCTGGACCTTCATCCCACTTAAGCCCGATCCATCGTAAAGATTCATAGATACTGTCTTCATATTCCAGTTTAGATCTTTTTTGGTCAGTATCTTCAATTCTTAAGATAAAAACACCATCGTTTGCTCGAGCAAAAATTTGATTAAATAATGCCATATATAATGTCCCAACGTGTGGGTGCCCTGTTGGCGAAGGGGCTATGCGGGTACGAATTTTCATGGAAAATAGTATAACTGATCTTTAGAGTTTTTGCAAATCCCTTTCATTAGACTTCTTTTGGTAAGCAGAATTTAGAGAGGAAATAGCCTTGCTTTAAATTAAAAAATTTTCTAAAATTATACGCTTATTATTTATAATGGTTTAAAATGGAAAGATTATTTAACTATGAGTTTATGGGATTAATTGCTGAATTTGTTCCACTAGAGGTAAAATCAGTTTCAAAATCTTTTGAAGTCATTCAGCTCAGAAATATGTTTTCGTTGCTTAAAACATTACGAAAAGAAAACGATGATTTATTTTCTTATCTAAAAAATTTAAGTATCGAGCACATTAAGAATAAAGATAATCTTCCCCAGGTATCAGAAAAGGTAAATTATTTATTTAAAAAAGCCATATTTGACATAGAGACGTTTGATCTGAGAGGGTGTACTGAACTATTTAGTAGGTATAGGCAACTATTACAAGATGGGGCTCTTGGGATACTTGCTAAAGTTTTGCTAAAAAACCTTCCTTTTCTTTCCATCCCAACAGGGCCGGCGCAAGAGATAAGAAGATGGTTTGCAAATGAGGATCATCAAATAACTGTTAGGGAAATAACTTTGCTAAATTTAACGGGGAAAAATCTTTTATGTATACCAGATGAAATGAGATTTTTCACAGGGCTACGTACTCTTTTATTGGGGGATAATTCTATCATGAACATTCCTAGATTCATTGGGGAATTGACTAATTTAAGAGATCTTCATTTAGGTTCTAATCTAATCAACTATTTACCGGCAGAAATAGGTCAATTGACTAAGCTTAATTACCTTTATTTATATGAGAATCAAATAGGCGTTTTGCCATCTGAAATAGGAAGCTTGGTAAAGTTAATCATTCTTGAGCTAAGAAGAAATCGAATTCATTGCCTGCCGGACAGTATCTGTAACCTTAATGGGCTTAGAGCGATTGAGTTAAGCGAGAATAACCTTACTGAATTGCCCGATAATCTTTATCGTTTGAGTAATCTTAGAGAGCTTACCCTTGAAAAAAATCAGATTAGTAAGATACCAGCCACCCTGCAGGGTTTCTTTCAAGAGCGTTGCTTTACACTTTATGAGCAAAGGGCAAATCCTCTTGGTGGTGGGGCAAACAAGTAATTAAGCCGTTATTTACCGTGAATAAGCACATACTCTTTCATGATATTCATACATTCTGTAAGTTGAAGATCTTCTTGGGAGAAGAGTTCATCATAGTAGGTGGTATCGGAAGGATTTTCAAGAGCTTTTAAGAAGTTTTGGTAATCTTTATTGGTTTCAATACGATCTTTTGAGGACTTTTCTAGAAGTGGGATGTATTTTGCGACCGATTCTTTTTCTTGAAGATTACTTTGCAGCGCTTTTTTGATTTTAAATCGATATAATGGGTGAACATCTGCAAGATCATCTTCAAATAAAGGGTCAATGGAGTCGTTTTCAAGAGGGTATTTAGTGAACTTTTCTCCAATTTCTGCTTTAGAGTAAATGCCAGGGACCACAATATCAGATGCAACGCCAACCAGCTGTGGAGTTTTGCCTCCTACCGTGTAGTACATTCCACCAGTTACTTTATATTCTCCTTTAGGGTTTACTCGATCAGGGGTAAGATCAAAAAACGTTCCTGATTGGTGCGTACCTTTCCCAAAGGTACTTTTGCCGCCCACAACAATAGCGCGGCCATAGTCAGAAAGGGCTAGGGCAACGATTTCTGAGGCAGAGGCAGAACACTCATTTGTCAAAACAATAAGGGGACCGTCCCAAACTTTATTGTCATTTAGGTTTCGAAGACGACTTACTTCCCCTGTATGGGTACGAATTGCTGCAACTACCCCTTTATTGATAAAAAGAGAGGATACATTGATCGCTTCAGATAAAAGACCGCCTCCATTATTTCTTAAATCAAGAACAACCCCTTTAACCTTATGTTCCTTCTGGATTTGTAACAGCGCGTTTTTTAAATCCTTTTCAGAAGAGGTTTTTGGGTCAGCGTAAAAGGAGTGTAGGTGAAGGTGAGCGATAACTCCGTCACCACAAGGTTCGGTTGTGGCTGTAAATCTACTTTCATTTACGATAATTTCATCACGGGTGATTTCTACGTCAAAATTTTGTTTGGTATCATCTTTTATACGCACTATAGAAAGGATCACTTTAGTCTTCCTTGGGCCTCGAATGAGCTCAACGGCTTCAGATAGATCCATCCCAATGATGGAGGTGTTATCTACGGCAATAATTTTATCTCCCTTTTTAAGGGATTTTTCTACAAAGGCAGGGCCTCCTTCAATCACTTTTTGTACTTGCAGACCATCCATAGTATCAGCAAGAAGGGCTCCTATTCCAAATAAACGCTGCTGTACCTGAACTAGGAATTGCTTGGCTTCATGGGGAGTGAAGTAGGTAGTATGAGAGTCAAGGGCCTCTGCTACACTTTTAAGGAAAAAGGCATGTACCATTCTTGCCCGTTCAAGGTTTGACTCAGTTTTAAGCTCCTTTTCATAGTTAATCCTCTTTCTAAGGATAAAAGCTCGTTGTTTTTCTTGCTTTTCTGTATCCAGTAGTGAAATAGAGTCTTCTTGTAAGGCTTTAATCATGCGAAGCTTTTCTTTACACTCATTAATAGAAACTGGATGACCCATTTCTTCAATATCTTTGAAAGCGACCGCTTTTGGAAGGTCATGATAGAAGATATCTGATTCTATACTGTTGCGTCGATCTACAGCTACTAGGAAGGTGCTGTATAGGGATGAAAAAAACGTAAAGTTCTTATGCTCAAAATCTTCTACAGCAACTGAGAGGAGGTTATCAGAGGGGTTGGTGTACACATCTACCTCACCCTTAAGTAGATAGACCTTAAGTGGGTCAATTTTGTCAATAAATATTTTTAAAGTTCTTGCCATAAGCTCTTTATCAAGTTTTTTGTACTTTGCATGAACTTTTAGGATCTCTTGGGTCTTTTCGTAGGTGTCATGGGGGGTAAGGTGGGGGGGAGGTACATAAGCATTTAGAGTATATGTACTTGATAACAATATAGTTAATAATAATTTAATAAAATTTTTTATCATTGCAAAATCCTTTAATTTGTCCGCAGCATAGTGTAATTAAGCCTTTCAATCTAGCAAAAAACAAAATATTTCTTATGCCAAAGAGATATTTTGCCGCAAATTATACATAAATTGCTAATTTTTTTACGTTTTTGGATGAAAAAGATTGATATCAATTCTTTTTTTATGGCAAAATTACTTATTCAAAAGGGTAAAAGAATTAATAAAATGGAAAAACGAGGTAACTAACGGACTTTTTTAATTATAGGGAAACCTTTAAAAGTATGTTAGCTGCCTTTTTAAATTATCTTAAGAGAGGAGGATAATAAAATGTTTGAGGAAAAAGAAATGATGGAAAATCAGCAAGTTCAGGCTAATGCTGGAGTAAGGGTTGTTTCAATTACAGAAGCAGCTAGAATTAATAACGTAACGCGTCAGGCAATTTATGTAGCTATTAAGCAAAGAAAGCTTAGAGCTTCTAAAGATGCTACACGTTGGACAATTGATTTAGGAGATTTAGAAGAATATAGAAGAAAGAAATATTCAAGAGCAAAATCTATGTTTGATGGTGAGTTAGTATTTGACAACCATAAAGGATATTTTTCTGTAAATCAAGTGGCTAAAATGCTTGGTGTTCCACCGCAAAAGATCTATTACGCAACAAGAATTGGCTTATTAAAAGCTGTTAGAAAAGGTGCTGCGTGGGTAATTCATAATGAAGATGTGAAGAATTACCAGGAAAATTACCTAAATCAAAGAATTGTAAATACTGAAACCTCAAGCGAGGCTATGTAATTTAGTAAAGAGACCTCTCATAGACCACTGTTAAATAATTATTTACTAGTGGTCTTTTAATAGGGGTTAACTCTCTTCTAATACGATGAAATCTTTGATTTGTAATTGAATCGAAGATTTATTCAGGTAGGCATTGATATGAGGGGTAAAGGCGATGAGAAGCTTCACATTCTTTTTAAGAAGTGAAGGTTTTCTGTTGGCCATATTAAATCCAATCCCTTCAAGGTATCGATCGCCATCTTCTAAAGAAAATTTCAAATGGTTTTTCCCTATGATTTTAGGGGGGTGAACTTGTGTTGCTGTCGCATATAATGTGACTTGAGGGTTTTCCATGCCGTAAGGTTCAAGCAGGGTTAAAGACTCTAAAAATTCAAAGGTTAAATCCATAAAAGAGATTTGTGCATCTAAATATAATTTTGGTTGCACATCTTTTTCTTTCAAATTGATTTGAGCATCCTTTATAAAGCGCTCTTTCAAAATGGGGATGTTTTCTTCTTTAATAGTAAGACCGCATGCATAATCATGACCACCAAAATTAATCAGTAAATCCTTATTCTTCTTTAAAATATCAAGAACTGGGAATTCAGGGATTGTTCTGATAGAACCTTTGCCGATCCCATCTTTTATGGTAATTACAATAGTTGGTTTGTTGTAAAGCTTGGAGATCTTAGTCGCCAGGATGGCAATAATGCCTGAATGCCAGGTATAAGAGTGCAAGACAATCGCATTATTTTTGACAAGTGCTGGGTTTTCAGAGATTTCTTTATCAAGATTTTCCGTATCCTTCCGCTCAATTTTCTGCCTTTTTTGGTTCATTTGATCCAAATCACGAGCAAGAGCCTCTGCCTCTCCCATATCTCTTACCAGTAGTAAATTCACCCCTTTGATAGGGTTGTCAATTCTTCCTAGGCTGTTGAGTCTTGGGGCTACCTTAGAAGCAACATCGGAGGTGGTGATCTCTTCAGGATTTACTTCAGATACATGAATAAGCTTTAAAAGACCAACTCTTTGAGTCTTTCTGAGCTGTTCAATCCCATATCTTACTAAGATCCTATTTTCTCCAGTGAGCGCGCCCATATCAGAAATAGTGCCAAGGGCAACAAGATCAAGATATCGTCTTAAATCGATTAAATCTGCCTGCACTTCCCCATTTTTTGCAAGAATATTCATCATTGCATGCGCAAACTTAAATGCAACGCCTACACCCGTCAAATCTTTATTCGAATACTTACTTCCCTTTAATTTTGGGTTTAACGTAGCTATACAATGAGGGATTCGGTCAGTGGGCTCATGGTGATCAGTGATAATCACATCTATTCCATTTTTAGTAATTTCCTCCACTTCATCGGCAGCAGTAATACCGCAATCAACAGTGATAAGTAGTGTACAATTATTTGCCTTAGCATAATCAAGAGAATCTAAAATGGTATTTCCACGATCGGAGGTTCTTGAGACAATGTAAAAAAAGACAGAGGCACCTAAAGCACGTAAAAAGTCTACTAAAAGAGCAGTGCCAGTGATTCCATCAACATCGTTATCACCAAAAATTAAAATATTTTCATTCTTTTTTAAAGCTTGATGAAGTCTAGAGGTGGCGTTGTCAATTTCACTTAATTTTTCTGGTGGAATAAGATGGGGGAGCTTTGAATAGAGAAATTTATGAACATCAGTTTTTTTCGTAAATTTTCTTGAGACTAGAACTTGAGCTGTAGCTGGATGAATATGAAATTCAGAGATGAAATAATCAACTAGCGGTTTATTTTCTGTAGGATAAACCCATAGAAGGTTTGAATGGGGCTGTTTATATTTCATTTAAACTTCTTTTTTTCAGATTGTATCCTATCTTGGTTATTATATCAAGGGAACTAAAGGGTTTGAAGGCTCGGGATGGAGCCTTCAAATAGTAAACCTACCCATGAATACTAATAATGGAGGCAGATTTTGAGGCTTTCTTTTCCTTATGCTTAAATAAAAGTAAAAAGGTACTTGCAATGTATAATGAGGAGAATGTTCCAATAATCACTCCCATCATCATTAAGAAGGAGAAGTTGAAGATTGACTTACCACCTAATATCACAAGCGATAGAAGAACTACAAGCGTTGTAAGGGATGTCATCATCGTTCTAGATAACGTCTTATTCAACGCCTCATTGATCACCTCTACCAGTGGCTGCGTTTTTTTCACCTTAAGATCTGATCTGATTCTGTCAAAGACGATAATGGTGTCATTTAAAGAATAACCGATAATAGTCATAAGTGCTGCAATTGTTTGAAGATCAACGGTTAACTGCACCCCAATCAACTTACAAATTCCAAGCATAGCAAGGGTTAAAAGTAGATCAAATACAAGACCGATGGTGGCTGCTAATGCATAAGAAAATTCAAATCGTACGGTGATATATATCAATATTGAAAGAAGGGCTAAAGTTAAGCCAAATAGAGCATTATTTCTCATGGTGGCCGACATCTGACCGCTTATATTGGAGAAATTCTTATCTAAAGAAGTTAATGACTTTTCTGTAAGTATTACTCCTGACTTATTCAATAGGCCTACAAAATAGGTAAGTTTTGGATTCTTCTCATAAGAGTAGCTAAGATTATCAAAATCAGCTCTTGCTTGTAAATTTGCAAAAGGTCTTCCAGCATTAGTGAGGGAATTACTTAAGTAAACTTTTAAATGAGACGCGGTGTCTAACTCCCGTAAAGAAAATTCATCCTGTTTCATCCCACTTGCAAGTAATGCTTTTTCAACCTCTGCTTTAGGAGAAGGGGCCTGGTTTGCAACCACTTCAATCTCAAGTGTGGTTCCACCTGTAAAATCCATGCCAAACAAGGTTTGCCTTTGCTCATAAAGAGTAACCCCACCGATGATGATGATTATTACAGAAAGTATGGTTGCCAAACGGCCATATTTCATGAAGGCAATGCCCGAATTTGGTATTAAATTTAGCATTGTTAAGGTTTGCTTTTTATCCTTTTTCTGCCAGTAATTAAAGAATGTTCTGGTCATATAAAGGGCTGTAAACATGCTTGAAGTGATACCGATAATCAAAGTAAGGGCAAATCCTTTTACAGGTCCTGCATCGAAATTTAATAGGATCAATGCGGCAATGATCGTGGTAATATTTGAGTCAAAAATAGCGGAAAAAGCCTTTTGATAGCCTGTGGATATCGCTTTAATGATGTTTCCATCATTTTCAAACTCCTCTCTCATACGCTCATAGATCAACACGTTTGCGTCAACAGCCATACCAATGGTTAAAATGATCCCTGCAATACCTGCAAGAGTGAGTGATGCCCCAAGATTTTGAAGAGTTGCCCAAATAATGAGTATGTTAAACACCACGGCAATGGAGGCAATCACTCCTGCAAATCTATAGTAACCGATCATGATAACAAGTACGGCTACAAAGGCCACAAGAGTGGCAAATAAACCTTGTGCTCGTTCCTTTGAACCAAGCTCTGGGCTGATGGTTGTTTCAGAAATGATTTCAGGGGTATAGGTTAATGATCCCGCTTTTAGATCAGCGGCAAGCTTTGCTACCTCTTTTTGTGTAAAAGAGCCTGATATACGTCCATTATCTTTTAAAGCATCATTTAATCTAGGCATAGAAATGATTCTGCCATTTAAAATGGCTGATAATCTCCACCCTCCACCACCTGTGTATTCAGAATATTTTGTATCGCTCATTTGCGATGTTGAAAAAACTGATGTCCATGTATAGAGAACGTTTCTTGGGTCTACCTTAACACCCTTTTCACCAGATGCTTCAGAATTTACAGAAAAAGATAAGTAATTACCTGAAGATGGGTCATAGCCTGAAGTAATACTATTTAATGAAGATCCCTCTAAAGCGTAGTTATTGAAAACAAACACAAGTGGATGGGCCATTCCATTCCAATCTGCATAGCCATCGCCATCCATCACTGCAATTTTTGAAATTTCGTCGTTAAAATCTGAACTGATTTCAGCATTTGGATGAGCAAGTCTTAATCCATTTTCGAGTAACACTCGGCCTGAATCACTTCGGGCTATCCCATCTGCTTCTAATGCTTCATCGCCATAAAGATGAATAAATGCTATTTGATGAATACTTTCTGCATCTGTCTTTCCCCTTACTACTGCCTCATTCCAAACCTCTTGCAAGAATCTGTTTACAGAGAGTCTAATTTTTTCATTATGCATAGAAAACTTCTCATTAACGATATGAAATGTCATGGAAGAAGAAGAGATCAGCTCAGAGGCAGAAAGACTTTGTGTTGCAGGGAAATCCATCGTGATAAATGAACCTTCTTTTCGAATGGCAACATCTGAAACACCCATTTTATTCACTCTTCGATAGAGTTCATTGATCCCTTGATTGATATCAGCTTCATTTTTTACTGCTTTATTTTGCTTATCCTTTAATGCTAAACGAACAGCTGTACCCCCAGCCATATCAAGGCCCCAATGTAAGATCTTTCGCTCATCGCCACGGAAATATTTTGAAGTAGATAGGGCAAGATTGCTGAAAAACGGACTTTTAGTAGGAGCAGGAATGCTCATATGCCCTTCGGCCTCTGGATTTGCTCTTGCCCTATGATAATCATCATTCCACTTGAGTAAATCTGCATGTTCTTTATTTTCAATATTATTTACTGCAAGAATTCTATTTCTTACATCAGAAAAGGCAAGGGTGGCCAATTTTCCAGATCCCATGACTTTCCAATCTTCTCTTGTAGCTGATAATAGTGATTCATAAAAATTTGTTACCTCAAAAATGATGTCATCTTTGAACTCTTTTCCAAATGGATAGACATTACCAGGATAGGTGGTTACACCGGCGTTTCCAATAAGGGAATTTAAGGCGCTAAGATCCTCATGAATTTTAGAGTTTTCCTCAGAAAAACCTTCCTGAGAGATTTTATTGTACAAGCTGAGAATATCTTTTCCGATGATATAAATAGATCCATTTTTAAACCCTTTTACAGAGTTTTTACCATCAAGAAGCGGGGAGTAGAAGGTGAGGGTAAAATGTTTATCTTGTTCTTCAAGGGCCTTATAGCCGTTCCAATCAAAAATCTTATAATTTTCTTTTGAAAGAGTTTCTGAAGATCTATCCCAAAAAGTTTCAAGGTTTGTTTTCAATGAACTGATTTTTTCTGCAGCCACTTCTTTTAAATTAAATTGAAGAAAGCTTTTTGCTCCCTTTTCCCCTGATAAATTGATAGAAAAAGTGAGGCCAGACTTTTGGATCTCTTCACCCGAAAGATTTTTGACTTTGGCAATTTCATCAAAAACAAGTTGATTTATTTTTCGCTGTTGTACAGCTGTGGCAGTAGCTGTAAAGTCTAATAGTTCCTTTAGAATTTCAATAGATACCGTACCTTCCTTATAATCCACAAAAATAGAAGAGATAACGGGATTTAAATCCCCTGTGGACAGGGTATAATTTTTGGCTCCTTCAATTTTTTTATTAGTCACTTCAGAGCTTAGGTCATAACTTGCAACTTCAGGATTTTTTGAAATAAAGGTGCTTTTCTTGGCCTTTAAAATAGTTATTACATCTAGAAGGGTGGTCTCTTTTTTAGAGAGTGCGCCAAGAGAAGAAATTTCTGCAAGAGTTTGATCATTTTCATCCATTCCCCCTTTTTTGATTTCCTCTTTTAAAAGAACTTTTGCTTCGATAAGAGAATCAAGACTCAGTTGAAACCCTTGAAGACAAAGGTTGTACAAATCACTTTTTGAAGATGATGGGGAGTTAAACATTGATCCATAAAACTTCTTTAAAAGTGCAGGATTGTTTTCAAAAATTGTCTTATAATTAAGGATGGATTCAGCAACTGCCATAAAGAAAGGGACTTTTTGCTCTTTTGAATAAAGACCCTGAGCTTTTTCTATATTTGCCGCAGTAGAGGATTCAGAGAGAACTCCTTTGCAAATCCCTGTTACTCGATCATCTAGCACCTCTCTGTAAGCAGGGGTAACCAATCCATCTTTATCATACATTTCTACAAATGAAAAATATTTTTCCATTTTATTTAGATCAAAATGTAGGGGAATTTCTCTAGAAAGTGTCACAATTTTAGGATTATATGACTCATTTAAAATGTTTTTCATATCGTCATTAGAAACAGGGGTCATTCGTTTTGGAAAAAACGAGATGAGCTCATTTGCTCTTAGCATATGATTTTTAAACATGCGTGCTTCTTTTTCTGTCTTAAATGTAATCTCTATCAAGTCTGGAGAAGATTCTCTCAAGGAAATTTTTGAAGCCTTGATATGCAATAATTTACAATAAGAATTAATCCAGGCGATCGATTCACCCTCTAAATTATTGACTCTTTCCCCAATAGATTTTGCAATTTGAGTAGATTTTTCCAAAGTAATTGGCGCTTTTAAATCATTACTGTAAAAAAATATGGTGGGTAAAATATTGTAAAGGGTGAGGGCAGATACGGCAAGAATTACAAATAGGGCATTTCGTTTCTCTCTAGCTTGCATAGTGGATTTCCTTAAATTATAATATAAAAGAAAGAGTTTATTCGATTTTTCGGCAAATGTCAATGAGGGAAATGCCCTTTTATTAGAGAATATTCTAGTAAAGAATATCTCCTCTTGATAAGATTGCGAGAAGTTTTTAAGGAAATCATGACTCAAACTCTATCTAATGCAGCACAAGAAGAGGTAAAGCCCCTGCTTTTGATACCAAAGCATGTAGCCATTATTATGGATGGAAATAGACGCTATGCAAAAAAAGAAAGTATTAATGTGGAAGAAGGTCATATTGCTGGGGCAAAAAATCTTTTAAAAATTACTGAAGCTGCTGTGGGTCTTGGGGTTAAAATTTTAACTGTGTTTGCCTTTTCTACTGAAAATTGGCTCAGAAGTGATCCAGAGATACAATCGCTATTTCATATTTTTGAGCTCTATTTGACAAAGATGAGGCCACTTTTAATGGAAAATGGAATAAAACTTTCAACTATTGGGGATCTAAGCCCTTTGCCACTTAGTTTAAAAACGTTACTCTTTGATGTAAAAAATGCCACTAAAGATGGAAATTGTTTAGAACTGATCCTTGCCATAAATTATGGGGGAAGAGATGACATGACAAGGGCGGTAAAAGCGATCACAAAAGATGTGGTAGATAATAAAATAGAGAGGGAAGATATAAACGAAAGCTTGATCGGAAAATATCTATACACAAAAGATTGGTCCGATCCAGATTTGTTGATTAGAACAAGTGGCGAGCAGCGCTTAAGCAACTTTTTGCTTTGGCAAATTTCCTATACAGAGATTTATATTGCTAAAACATTGTGGCCTGAATTTACAGTAGAAAATTTTAAAGAAGCGATCAGTTCTTATCAAAATAGAAAAAAGAGGTTAGGGGTGTAGAAAATGGAAAAATTTGCAGATTTAAAAAATAGATTGTTAATATCTACGTGTGCTATCACTTTATTGACCTTAATTATCTTCTTTTCTCAACATCCTATCATGCAAGTATTGGTCATGCTTATTGTTGCGGTAACTGGCGTATTAGCTATTTGGGAATATGTAGAGTTTTTAAAAACAAAATCCATTCAGCTTCCCTTTGCTCTACTTGCTTCCTTTACAGTAATTTTGATTTTTTCTAACTACCTACAAATGTTGAACTATAAAGTTACAGGGGTAAATCAGCTTATGTTTGGTTTATTTCTTTTCACTATTTTTCTTTACCATTTTGCAAAAGTAGAGGAGGCGATCATCCACATCTCCACCTGTTTTTTTGGTATTGTTTATATTCTTGTACCCCTTAGTTTAATGGTACGAATTCTTTATCCTGAATCTGTCTCAGATGCGGTAATTAATGGAAGAATGTGGCTTGCTTATCTGCTGATTGTGACTAAAATAACTGATATTGGTGGATATTTAATAGGAACTAAATGGGGAAAAAGTAAATTAGCTCCTTATATTAGCCCAGGGAAAACATTAGTGGGATCGATTGCTGGTTTCATTTTTGCTCTTTCCATGAGCTTTGTGTTTTATGTGATTTCTTCAGCATTTCCTAATTTACATTTTTCTATATCTTTGCTTCAGGCGTTAATTTTAGGGGGCTTAATTGGGGTGCTTGCTCAAATAGGGGATCTTGCAGAATCCTTATTAAAAAGAGATGCAAAAGTTAAAGATAGTAGTGCTATCCCTGGAGTTGGTGGTGTGTTAGATAATCTTGACTCACTGTTATTTACAGCGCCAGTTGTCTATATTTTTATAAAAAATATGTGAGTTTATGAAAAAGTGGATAAAAATAACAATCGATGGTCCTTCGGCATCAGGAAAGTCTACATTAGCTAAAAAGTTAGCTAAAAAGCTTGGATTTACTCATTTAGATACAGGCGCTATTTACAGATCGATTGCTTTATACTTGAAGGAGAAGAATCTTTTAGACAAAAGCGATGAAGAGCAAAAAGAAGCTTTGTTAGATTTTTCTTACTATTTTAAAGGTAGAGCTAGGCATAAAACTCATTTTGTTTGTGATCAGGATGTTACATTAAAAATTCGTGAAAGGGATATTTCTGAATTATCCTCTAAATTGTCCGTAAAAGATTTTATCAGAGACTTTGCAACAGATTTGCAGCGCACTCTTGCTGAGGGTGATAACATCGTTATTGAGGGCAGAGATACTGGCTCTGTTGTTTTCCCTCAGGCAGATGCGAAATTTTACTTAGACGCCGATCCTATTGTAAGAGCACGAAGACGTTTTTTGGATCTTAAATCTAAACAGGGTTATAAAGAACTTTCAGTAAAAGATATTGAAAATGATATAAAAGAGAGAGATCAAAGGGATAAGGCTAGAAAGCTCTCTCCATTAATTTGTCCTGAAGGGGCTACAAGAATTGATACAACGAATTTAAGTATTAATTGTATGGTGAATTTACTTTCAAAGAAGATCAAAACACTCCATTACCATCACTCTGATCATGAAAGGTATTTTTTTCGCTATAAAGGAAAAAAGTGCTCTATAGTGTATATGCTCACGAAATGGTTTTTTACCCTTTATTTTAAGTTATTTCACCGTTTTAACGTTTACGGAAGAGAGCACTATAAAATCAACTCTCCAGCAATTATTGCCTGCAACCACCTATCTTTTTTAGACCCTCCCATGATTGGAGTTTCTTGCCATGAGGTAATTTATTCTCTTGGGAAAAAGGCCCTCTTTGCAAATCCTTTGATGAACTGGTGGTTAACAAAAATTAACTCTTACCCTGTAAGTGGAACTTCATCAGATAAAGAGATAATGAAAAAAGTGGTCTCTTTGTTATTAAAGGGGGAAAAGGTGTTAATTTTTCCTGAAGGGACCAGAGGAAATGATGGTAAGGTTCAAGAGTTAAGGAAGGGGCTTGCCTTATTTGCGGATAAAGGCAATGCCAAAGTTATTCCTGCTGCAGTGATTGGTCCTAAAGAAGCCCTTCCAAAAGATAAAAAATTTCCTAAACTTTTTACCCCTCTTGTTCTTGCTTTTGGTCCTCCAATTTATTTTTCTACGATACTTAAAGAGGTAAAGGATAGAAAATTAGCTAGAGAAATTTTTTTAGTAGAAATTCAAAGGGCTATTCAATTATTAATCGATACCCATAAAAAATAAAAAAGGAGAAAAAAAACATGAGCGTTAAAGAATTGCATGAAAAGGATTTTGATAAAGCAGTAAGTTCAAAAAAAGTGGTTATAATAGATTTTCACGCCCACTGGTGCGGTCCATGTAAAAGACTAAAGCCCATTTTAGAAGAGGTAGCTGAAGAAGGGGTGATTGTTTATTCTGTGGATGTGGATCATAATAAAGAGCTTGCTTCAAGATTTGATGTTTCCTCTATCCCAACGGTTCTTTTGTTCAAAGACGGCAAGCAGGTGGATATGTTTGTGGGCTTAAAAGATAAAGATGAAATTCTTGAATTAGTCCGAGATCATTCATAAAAATTCTATCGGATCAACGCAAAATCTTGCTGACGAAGAGCTTCATAAATAGTGATGGAAACAGAATTGGCCAAATTCAGGCATCGGCAGTCCTTATGCATGGGAAGAGTATAAAAATCCTTTTCCCACATTTGTAAAGCATAGGGGGGAAGACCCTTTGTCTCGCTGCCAAAAATAAATACTGCATCTATCTTTATTTCTGCGGAAAATATGGGAGTTTTTGCCTTACTTGATAAAAAATACTTAGGACGCGGGTCATCTTTTAGATAATCTAATAAGGAGGGGACTTTGTTTACCTCTACACCTAAAAAGTAATCAAGACCTGCTCTTTTTAGCTGCTTTGCTGTCATGGTAAAACCAAGAGGTTCTACAAGTGTAAGTTTACAATTTGTAGCTTTTGAGAGCCTGATAATATTTCCTGTATTTTGGGGGATATCAGGCTCGAATAAAATAATTTCCATAAGAAGTCTATTTTACATTTTCATATTTAAGAGAAGTTCCTGCAAATACATCTTCAGGAAATGCCTTCGAGATCTCATCATCTTGTTCAGGTGCTCGTTCTTCAAGCCCTTTTAAAGCAATTTCAAAAGTAAGTAGTGCATTTGGCGACAGATTAGAGCTTGTACCATATCCCATATCAGGATGGATATAGACCTCTCTTGTTTCTCCAACTTTCATGCCGATAAGCGCCTTTCTAAAACCTTCAATGGTTTCATATAGCTCAATAGGCTCTTCTTTTGTAGTTTTGCCAAAAATTTCTCCGTCAAGATACTTACCTACATAAGTAATAATTGGAGTGTGAATGTCTTTACAAACCTCACCAGTTCCTTGAACAATTTGCTTATATTGGAGTTTTCCTGCTTCTAATTCAATCACTTTATCATTGGTTTTATTAGAGGCTAAAAAAGCTTCTGCCGCTTTTAAGTTATGATCACATTCATCTTTAAATTTTTTCTCTTGCAGCGCAGAAATCATCGCTATTGTTTTTGACTCTTCTAAAGGAGACTCTGTTCCATTAAAAGCATTTTGAATACCAACAAGAATTTCACCGTTATCAAGATCTAATTCAAGAGTATTAAGGCTTTGACCGAGTAAATGGCCATAGGCTTGAGAAAGTAACTTTATTTCAGCGTTTGTAAATTCTTTGGAAGATTCTACAGATGACTTTTGTAACTCTTCTGTTTTTACGGATATCGCAAATAGTTGAGCGCTTAAAAGTATTGCACAGTTTCCGAGTAAGAAATAAATTGAACGACTCATAGTTGACTCCTTTGGTAAAGACTCCCACGTAAGGTGAGTTATGAGCTACTTTACCGTGATTTTATTTAATATCCAAGGTTTTTTTCTCATCATTATCTTATTTTTATTCTATCAATGTAGAAGGAGTGCTTAAACCGATAGTCACGCCATTTTTCAAAAGAAACATTTGAAAGAGCATCTGTTGGTTCAAGATCCATTAAAAAAGCAAGTACTGCTAATACATTTTGATCAGGACGGGAGGTAAGCCATGGATCAAGTGCAATAGCTGAATCATACCAAGCATCAAAGAGGTACCGTCCAATTTCTGTGTTAAAATTAATTCCAACCATACCACCGGCAATAGGTTTTATGTTTAGAATATTGTCTTCCTCAGATAGATCATAATAGTCAGTGAGTGGCCGAGAAGTATATCGGTAAAGGTTAAGCCCTTTTAGATGGGTAAAAAAATAGCCTGAATTATCCATAGATTTTTTTATTTTTGCAAGATCATTCATAGGCACTATGGAGGTGTCTAGCCATAGGATTTTTTTATAGCCGAGGCTTCTTGCCTCTTTAATCATACAAACTTTAAAAGCGTAGGGCACATGAATAAGTTTTAAAGAGCCCCCCTCCACATCTGGCCAGCCGCCATTTCTATAGAGCAGATGTCCTACAAAGCCTACCTTAGTTAATTTTTTCTTCAAACGCTCAATTTGCTCTCTTCTTTGATTGTCACTGCTAATGGATCCGTAAGTCACAATACAAAAATCTTTATCATTTTCATCCGTCTTATAGACTACTTTTTGAAGCTCAAAATCACTTCGATAAGGACCGACAATACGGATATTTCTCGCTCTTAAGTCATAACGGCAAGTTTCTTTATAGGTAGCTTCATTGAAAATGTTTAACCATCTAAGATAAGATCTTGGTCCATTGTGAAGAAAATCTTCAATTCTTTGATACTCAGCAAGAGTCGGATGATAGATATCCTTTATGCTCTCATAAAGTGCTTTTTCTTCTGGAAGATCTGCTAAAAAGGAATCTTCTTTCCCAAGATCTATCAGTTCTTCATCCCAGTTACCATAAAGGAGGGCGCCAGATGTGAGTAAATTAAAACAAGAAGCTAATAGAAAAAATTTAGACATAAAATACTAGGG